>JACQXX010000062.1 GCA_016208495.1 Acidobacteriota bacterium
TCGCTCATCCGCGACTGCCCTCGCTTGAGTTCTCCTCAGTCTATTTGTCAAAGATCGATGGTCAACTTCTCTTCCAACCCCACCAACTTCTCAATAAACCCGGTTGGATTTTTACAGATTGAGTTCTGCGACACGCTCTATTTAGCTCTGCTCCGGTTGAGGCATAGCTACCGTTTCCAGGTTTGTAAGCATAAACTACCTGGGCAGAATGGAAATTACGCAGGGTTTGAAGAGCACTACTGGTATTTGCCTCTCTTTTTTGAGCGAAGCGAAATAAAACTACATTTAAACAAATCCCCACCAAACCCAAGCCAAAGGCTAAATACCAGAGCCCTTTGACCAGGGTATCTTCTTTTGATTCAGGTATTTTCATAGACCACTTTTGTTTTTCCGGGCTCATACTGATTCAGAAAATCCTTTGTCTGATTAAGGCAAGTTTCGAATCAATGCCTACCCTGATCAGTGTTGAAGAAGTGGGCTGTTCGCATCCGGCATCGTTGTCGGCGAGCCCGAATGCCTGATTTCACCCGTTTGATCAACATAAAAACAATCATCGCCAGTTCGAAATAATCCTGTTTGAACCTGAGGAACAATCACAATTGAATAGGTCGGTTCAGAATTTGGGGTTTTTGGGGTGGTTTTTATCGAGGCCATGATGTAGCCACCATACGGTATTCTTTGCATAGTGACCAACATTGGAGGTATAAAACCGGATCCATTCCCAGGGCAAAGCTCAGAAAGATCTGATTCAGTAGCAGCGTAATTGCTCTTCCCACCATAAGAGAAAATTGCTTGTGCACTGTGAAAATTGCGCATAGTTTGAATAGCCCCATTAGTATTTGCTTCTCGGGTTCTCATTGAATGAAACAAAGCCCCATTCACCGCCAGGACAAAAATACAGGAGCCAATCCCCAGAAACACAAGGATTCTTTGGAGGGTATCCCCTTTCGATTCAACCATTTTCAGGACTCCCCGTCGGCGACTTGGGCTCAAACTCATCCACAAAAGCCTGCTGTACAGACTCAACCAGCCTGGTATCCCCGGTTACTTCCAGCTTCAGGTAAATCCAGCTTATCGAACCCGCAAAGGTGGCATAGTCGCAATCAAGTTTCAGTTGAAAGGGTTCGGGAAGCCCAACCACAGTACAGGTTCGCTGTTCTGAGCGCCGTTGTGGGTACATCATTTCTTCGGGCTGGTCTCCGAAATAGGAAACCAAAATCGCGTGACGCGCGTCGCCTTCCCGATACTTCCCTTCCCAAAAATACCCGCCGTTGTCATCTCGGACGGTGGATTCACTCTGGTCACTCCGAACAGCAGGTGGTGAAAATAACGGGTCAATCAATCGGGCGGCTTCACGAATAAAGTTGATCAGGGCGACATCCATTGCGGGATTTGCTGGAATGTCACGCAGGGTTTCTGGCCAACTGAGTGTGTGTCGAAGGGTGGTCTGGTTCATTTACCTGTCCTTTCGGAGTGCGGCCCCCTTGACGCCACTTTTCCAAATCTCTTATCAATCCAGTGAATGAATGAAAGTTCTTCAAACAAAAGCGGCGTCAAGGGGGCCGCACTCCACATTTTTTATGTCTCCTGACAATCGAACCCATCGCGGTGCCCATCCGGAAGATCATATCCTCTTCGCTCCAGACCAGTTGGAACGGCTCCGGCTGGCAACCCTCGAACTTTCGTGGCTGCTCAGTCGCGGATATCAATTGAATTCGTCGTTGAAACTGGTCGGAGACCGCCATTCGCTCAGGGAACGTCAACGTCTGGCGCTTTCAAGAACTGCCTGCCCGGACCATCTTTTGCAATTGCGGGATGCCAAACAAATACCACTTGAATCCGTGCAAAATCAAGTCATTGTGATTGATGGATTCAATTTAATCATTACGCTTGAAGCAGCGCTGAGTCGGGGAGTGTTATTGCTGTGTCAAGATGGGTGCATCCGGGATTTATCAAGCGTGCATGGTTCGTACCGTTCCGTGATTGAAACGGAACATGCCATTGCCATTGTCGGCCAGATGCTGGCGATGGTTCAGCCAGCACAGGTAATCTGGTATCTGGACAAACCGATTTCCAATAGTGGTCGCCTGGCTCAAAAAATCCGAACCACGGCTGAAGAAAATTCCTGGAATTGGGAAGTTGAGGTCGTCTTTAACCCAGATCGGGCGATTATCGAATCCGGAAAAATTGCACTCTCATCTGATTCCGTTGTTTTGGACAGTTCATTCCAATGGGTCAACTTTGTCTCGGCCTGGACGGCTCTTCATCATCCTGACACCTGGATCATAAACCTCAGGAATGAAGAATGAAGAAAGTGGTTAGTGGTTAGTGGTTAGTGATGCCAGTTAAAGGTTGAAGTGGTTTTGGGGGTTCAGCCCAGGAACTGGGCGGAATAATTAAAGCCTCGGGTGGAGCGGAGCGGAATCCGTGGAAAACAAAATTGGTGGCGATGAATTCCGCCGTCGCCCAGGCTACGCTGACCGGTGATGGAGGCCACGGATTCCATTCGCTGACGCTCAGTCCACCCGAGGCTTGAAGACTGCCACCCGCTTCGTGGGTTCAAATCCGCTCATTTTTTCAACTCTTCACTGGCATCACTAACCACTAACCACTTTCTTTATTCTACTTTGGGGCAATTTTTTTCAACGTGCTGGAAATCTGTTGTTGTTGCGCTTCGGTCAAGCGTGGGGCGCCTTTTTTGAGAAAACCAAGAAAGGCTTTGATTTCTTCGTCGCTGCCCGGATATCCAATATTTTTCTGGTTGGGCATCTGGTTGGAATCAGCCACCTTTTTGCCTTTTTTATCCAGAATGACACAATAGGGCAACCCCGCATTTTCACCACCCCATTGTTTCAAATAGTCTTCGCCGCCTGGATTTTCGAGGGCTTCCTTTTCGCCGCGTTCCAAAACATCCAGTTCAAGGAACACAAAGTTTTCGCTGAATGGTTTTTGAATTTCGAGCAATCCCAACGCTGCGCTCAACCGACGACACCAGATGCACCACGAAGCCGTGAACTTTATAAACACGGCTTTGTTTGAAGCTTTGGCTTCGGCGGTTGCCGTGGCAATCAAGTCTTTAGCTGCAGTTGGTGCGACAGTACTTCTCAGGTTCATATCTGCTTTTACTGGAACAGTTCCTGCAAACTGCATCCCCACCGCCAGCACCAACCCAATCGTAAGGTAAAGTTTTTTCAATGACATAGGGTTACTTTCCTTCCTGGAAGCAAAATAGCAGATGGTACTGATACCATTTTGCAATGAAATGCTCGCATTAGAAAACAGTCAAGTAATTCACTCAAATAAACTGAGTGAACTACTGACGACTGACTACTGACTACAAACTGGTGTTATTCCTTATTATCAATTTTCTCTACTGTGGCGTCGCTTGAAATTGACCAGGCGCCCTTTCGGTTTTTTGTAAGATCACATTTTTCAACCGTGGCGGAGCCTCCGCCATCAACTTTTATGCCCTGGAGTCCATTCTGGTTGATGCGGCTGTCTTTTATCGTCAGACGGCTGCCTTTGGTAACCACCACCCCCGCCCAGCGATTACTGGAAATGTCACAATTGATGATCATTCCTTGAGCGCCATCCCAGGCACCGACCCCACTTGCCTTGCCATTTGAAACCGTACAGTTTTGCAATATTGGAGTGGTTTCACTGCCATAAATCGCCACGCAAACCAGTGAATCTGAACTGATTCGGCAATTATCGAGGATGACTCTTCCCTGTTTGATTTCAACCGTCGAGGCGCCCCCATTGTTTTGCCCGGCTTTTCCATTGAGCGTAAACCCCTGAACCTTTGCTTTTTCAACCTGGACGACCAGAACGGGGCCGCTGGTACTTTCAATAATCGTCTGGTCAGGACTTCCTTCGGCGGTCAGTTCAACCGCTTTATCCAAAAGTATCGTTTCGCGGTAGGTTCCAGGTTTGACTACAATTCGTTCTCCGGCCCTGGCTTTCGCCAGCGCATCATTGATCCGTTTGAAGGCTCCGGATCCATCAGCCGCGACGGTGAGCGCCGCACCCGCTGGTGGCAGGGATGGTGGAGGCTCGGGGGTTGAAGCTTTCGCCGGTTCCGGGGTTGAAGACGTGGTTTTTGAAGCAGGCTGAGCTTTTGGTGGAGTTTTTACAACTGGGACCTCGGGAACGGTATTTTTTAACCACC
This sequence comes from Acidobacteriota bacterium, assembly GCA_016208495.1. Lineage (NCBI taxonomy): Bacteria > Pseudomonadati > Acidobacteriota > Acidobacteriota bacterium. The sequence goes on from JACQXX010000062.1 coordinate 4,169, forward strand.
AGAAGCCAAACGCCAGTAACCCGCCACCCAACACCACAATCAACACCGCGACCCGGACCCACGAAACTTTCTTGGGATAGGTAGATCCGACTATTTCAGCCACCTGAACCTCCGTGGATGGTGCCGAGCCTTCGGGTGGAAGTGATTTGGTAACCGAAACAAACGCCACTGGTTCCGGCTTGTCACTCTTATGAACGGAGAGCAAAACCAGCGGTTTTTCTTCAACAACTGGCTGAGGAGCAGCGGGAGGGTCCACCGGCAGTGAAGACCACAACGGACTGTCGCTGACCGGGGCTGATTTGGCAGCCATGTTGTGCTCAATCGCCCTGGCAATGACTTCTTTTAATGGCGGAGCGGCTTCGGGAGTCTCTTTTTCGAGCAAGACGGAGGACGATTTCGGTTTTATGAGTTCCGCCGTAATTTGAGATTCTGATTTGGTCTTTTCAAGACTCACCGGAGTGACTGGTGGCTCAGAAGTCTGGACCTCGGAAACCAGTTCAGAGGTTCTTTTTGCAAGTGAAACCGGAGGTTCAACATCTAAAGAAGCGGCGGCTTCACCAACAGCTTCTGGATCTGGTGATATTGGATCTTCAAGAATTTCAGATGGTTCCGGTTCTTTTGACTCAGTGGAAACTGGCTCTTCCGGTATGGATTCGATTGAGGTTTGGCTGGCGGATTTTGAAGCCTGGGCTTCGAGCTCTATTTCCTGAGTGGTTCGGAGCCGAATTGAACTTGTGGGATCCGTTGGCAAAGCAAGCGGCTGATTCGGCTTGAGCTTGACCTCTGGCAGGCGAGCGGCGGAATACTGCGGAATGATTTCTTGAGTGGTTCGCAGCTTGATCGAACCAGTCGGCTCAGAGGGAAAAGAAACAGACGAATCTTCGGCTTCAGCTTCTGGAGTTGGCAGCTCTGAAACTGAAATTTCAGGCGTTTCCATTTTGATGGTTTGACTGGGCGGTGGAATTTCCGCCGGCAACGACTCCATCACTATTGTTTCCGGTGCCTGGCCCAGTGCATCGGTCGGGAGAGTCGCAATTCCGGTTTGTTTGAATTGAGGCAGCGGTGTATCCGACCCAAGTTCCGCGTCCGGCATAATGCTGTATTCAAACGCCATCAGCAAATCCGATTGCATCTCGCTTGCTTTCCAGTAACGCGGAAAACTCTCCTTGTGGAGTGCTCGCTTCAAAAATTTAATAAATGATCGGGCAATAATCCGAGGCAAGGGGTCTGGATCCTGGGTCAGAATCGCCCACAACAATTCATCCCGGTTGTCGTGCGGAAACGGCAGGCGACCAGCCAGCAACCGATAAAAAATAACTCCAGCCGACCACAAATCAGTTTGCGGTGAAAAAAAACCACCCAGTGATTCGGGGGCCGAATACCACAGCGTTTCCAGGCGGGCTTCGTTTTGCAAATCCGGTTGAATGGCGGGGACAAGCCCAAATTCCGTTAACCGCGGGGTGCCGCGACGCAGCATGATATTGGAGGGCTTGAGGTTACCATGCACAATCCCATTTTTGTGCAGGTGCTCAAGACCGTTCAATATCCCGGTGAGAATATCAACGGCTTCACCAACTGATTCGGCTTTCCCGCCATAGCGTCGAAACCAATCCTCAAGTGATCCGCCGGGTTCAAAGGGCATCACCATGGCCAGGCTATCTCCCTGAACATCAACCTCGGTAATCGGGACGATGTTTGGGTGAAGCTCCAATTTGGACCATCGGATACTTTCCTGGACGACGGGTTCAAGCTTCTGTTTCAAGTTGTGAATTTCTTTAATCGCAACTTCAGTGTTGAACTCCTCGTGCCTGCCTAGCCACGTAGAGCCAAAGGTCCCTTCCCCAATTGTTCTTACCCTGGTCAATGCATTTAACTTTTCCTGCGTCACGGCCATGACCATCCTCAGCTACATAGAATCAAGGCATCGCGATCAACCCCGAAATATCCACCATCCCTAACCTCATCGGCACCCACCTGGACAGCCGTTGGTGTCAGGTTGGCCTACTGTTCCTGAATCAGATTCAAAGTGATGATGGGTTCCCTGGTAAGCGACGATAGCCTTGTGTTTGTGAAGGCTCTAATACTCTTCAAAATGAGCAGATTATGCAAGGTTTCCTGAAGAAAAAGGTGAGATTTATCAAAATAGCGAAATAGTGAAGCAATGAAGTAGTGAAGTAGCGCAGGGTTACGTCTCAGATTGGTTTCTTTCAACTCTTTAGGTTTTGTTGACATTTCTTCGCCGCGTAGCGGAGATCTGAGTTTAGACAGGTGCTTTAGCACCGGGAAGGATCGAATTTGGTATCCGCCGCTAAATCATCGCAACGCTCATTTCCTGGCCTTGAAAGACTGGGCTCAATTCATTCCTCCGCTACGCAGCGCAAAATGTCAACAAAATCTAATTCCTGTGATTTTGACGACTTCGCTATTTCGCTAATTTTAACTTGACAGTATTACAGTAATTCTGTAGATTACTGTCGTTATGGATACGACATCACCTTTCCTTACACTTGAAGAACTTTCAGCCACCGTCGGTCAGTTGCTTGACCGGTATGGCTTACGCGATGCCCAGCGGGATGCCAGGGTATCGGCAATACCGGACGCCCGGACCATCCGGTATTACACCACGCTCGGCCTGCTTGATTCTCCGACGGTCCAGGGGAGGCAGGCCCGCTATCAGCGCCGGCATGTGCTGCAACTCCTGGCAATCAAAGCGTTGCAGGGCGCATCGCTCACCCTGGGTGAAATCCAGGAACGACTCTATGGACGCACCGACGAAGAGCTTGAACAACTGGCGGCCAGTCTGGCCCAACAGCAATCAGAGGCCGTTGAACTTCGCCCCGTCGTGTGGAGAGAAATTGTCATTGAACCTGGATTGAAAATCGTGGCTGACGAACAGTGGTTCCCAGGCACTGATCTCGAAGCCACCCTCAACCGAATTCGCGCGGCCTTAACCGTGCTTCAAGCCTCAGACCAGCGAGGCAAACGGAGAGAATGATCATGACTGCTCCTGTGATAATTCCGATGATTGAAGTGATCGAAGAAATTCGCCGCTGTCAGGTCGGTGTCCTGACTGTCAACCAGGCTACCCGGCCAGTGACCCTGCCCCTGACCAAAGTGGATATTTCGGCCCGTGTCGCGGACCGAGTGGCGCATGTCACGATGCTGGAAACATTTCGTAACCCCCACCAGGAGCACCTGGAAGCGGTCTATACTTTTCCACTTCCGGGCAGTTCAGTTGTCTCAAGTTTTGAAATGAAAGTTGGGGACCGAACCATCCACGGTGTCGTCAAAGAACGTGGCGAAGCCCGGCGCAGCTATCAGCAGGCGCTTGAGGCTGGCCGCCGGGCGGCCCTGCTGGAACAGGAACGCGATGACATTTTCACGGTTCAGGTCGGAAATCTGCCGCCCGGCGAAGAAGTCACTATCAAATTGACTTATTCCGAACGGCTTCCCTTTTTTGAAGACGGCACGACTGAATTGCGGTTGCCGCTGGTGGTCGCGCCCCGTTACATTCCCGGCCAACCGGTTGACCGCGACACGGTTGGAGACGGGGTCGAGCTCGACACCGATGCTGTCCCCGACGCCTCACGGATCAGTCCGCCACGACTGGCCGCCGGGTTTGATCCGAAAGTCGGATGTGTGATTCAAGTTGAGTTGATTCGCCCCGAAGTTTCAGGAAAACCCGCTGAAATCAATGATTTGTGTTGTTCGCAACATGCCGTGAGAACCAAAACATCTTCTGGATCCGTGGTTATTTCACTGAGTCGTGATAATGAGCGACTCAACCGGGATTTTGTCTTGCGCTGGCAGCTTGCCGAAGCGGCGATTCAATCGCACTTTCTGGTCCATCGAACACCTGAAGGCGAGCTGGTCGGACTGGTCTCGATCATTCCTCCGAAACGCGATGTTGTCTTTGGCACCCCGCGTGATGTCGTGTTTGTCCTTGACCGCTCCGGTTCGATGGAAGGCATCAAAATGACGTCGGCGGCCCGGGCGTGCAGTTCTCTCCTGCGGACACTGAGCCCACAGGATCGGTTTGCGATTCAGGCGTTTGACCATCAGGTTGAGTGGTTCCATCCGGAACCAGGAAACCGTCAGGTTGTTTTTTCAACCGCCGATGAAGCCGGCCTTGATCAGGGCGAAGCCTATTTGCGCAAGGTCACCGCGCGCGGGGGAACCGAACTTGACATGGCAGTGAGCCATGCCCTCCACGCAATTGTCCGTCGTGAAGAATCCACACCTCGAATGCCGGTGATTGTGCTGCTGACCGATGGCCAGATTGGCGATGAATCCCGCGTGCTGAAACGGATTCAACAGGAACTGGGCGCCGCCCGGGTGTTTACGGTTGGAATTGATACGGCGGTGAATGAAGGGTTTTTACGCCGACTGGCCACGATTGGCGGAGGGACGGCGACGTTTGTCCAGCCCGGATCACAACTTGAAGAAGCCCTCCAGGCAGTGGCCCGCGAGATGGGCAAGCCGGTCCTGACCAGCCTCGAACTCGAAGCGGGCAAAGGAGCCATTGAAAAAGAAACCATCGCCCCCAATCGGATTCCAGACGTGTTTGCTGGTCGCGCCACCACCGTGTTTTTCCGATTGCAAAAAGCCGGGTCAATCAAGATTAAAGGACAAACCGTTGACGGGAAGAAATTTACGGAAACGATTGAACCACAATCGCTTGAGCTGCCAGCCCTGGCTCAACTCTGGGCGCGAGCGCGGGTGATGGATTTGGAAGACCAGTACCGGATTGACACCAGTCGCCGTGACGCACTGAAACAACAAATCATTGACCTCAGCGTCAGGCATTCGATTTTGACCCGCTTTACCGCCTTTGTGGTGGTTGATGAACAGGAAGTAGTCAACGCCGACGGCACCCGCCGCAAAGTGGTTCAACCAGTGGAAATGCCCGCCGAGTGGGAAATGCAAAACGATTTGTCAAAGATGACGCTGGCGGGTGGGTATGCCGGCGCGATGCCACCAATGCAGTTTGCCATGCGGAGTCCTTCGCCAATGGCCTCAGCCGCACCGCCGCCGCCACCTGGCGGATTTAGCAAGGCTGCACCATCAGCTCCTGAGGCTATGCCGATGCCGTCCTCTCCAAAATCCAGCGGTGGGACCCTGGATGCCGTCGGAGATGTGGTTGAAAATATTGCCCAGTGGGTTTTAGGCAACATTCCTTCTCCGAAAAAGCAGAAATCCGTACCCCGACAAGAATCCGAAGGCGGTGCAGCCGGAAAGCCAGCAGTGCCCGCAGGTGGGAACCGTGAATTCAGCCAGGCATTTACGGCGCTCCTGGATGCGCTGACGCAGTACAAACACAGCCTTGATGGTGGAAAATTGCCATCCCCGACTGCACTTGAACAGGCACGCCAGACATTGCTCAGAATTCTCGGTGCTTCTGAAATTGGTCTTCAACTGGTTGAATTACAACGGTTTCTGCGGTCTGGGCTGCTCGAATTGATTGCAGCGGTTCAGAACACCAAAGCCACTCCGAAAGCGGTGCTTGAATTATTTGACCAGCACCAGAACACCCTGGAAAAAGTCAAAGCTGAAGCATCACCGTTTTTAGGAGCATCAACCACTACCAAACCCAAACCAGCCGGTGAATTTTGGGGGGATTCGATTTGATTCTGGAGTGCGGCGGCTTGACGTTGCTTTTATCTAAAGCAGGTGAAAGCGGCGTCAAGCCACCACACTCCAAAGGTGCTGTTTTTATACCAATTGGCAATGGAATCCCCGTATGAGAAAACAGTCAAATAGTTCAATCAAATAAACTGAGTGAACTACTGATGCCAGTTAAGAGTTGAAAAAATGAGCGGATTTGAACCCGCGAAGCGGGTGGAAGGCTCGTAGCCCAGGGTGCAACCCTGGGAAAACGTTGCCTCCTCACTCCCGCCCAGCCAGCCGGGCGGGGTGAGAGTGCGGAGTGACTGGTTCCCAGGGCTCGAAGACTCACCCTGGGCTACGAGCCTGCGTCTACTTCGTAGACTGAGAACCAAAACCACTTCAACCCTTAATTGGCATTACTGACTACTGACTGGGATTATTCCAGTTCAATTGGCCAAAAGTACAATCAACTCATTGTAATTCCGCTGCTCATATAAACATTAAGCCTTTGTTATCTACAAATTCTCAGTGTCAAACTAGCTTATCCGCAGCGGGTAATCTAAATCCCCGAAGTGAATGAGATTTTGGATCAAAACTCGACTTATTTTATTTAATCTATTGATTTTATTTCAGTTTCCCCGTAGTGTTGGAGGCGCTTTCAGGCAACCCAGGGCTCGATCAAAGACACCTACTTTCAATTGGGACTATTACAATTTATTCTGGAGGGCACACCAATGTCAGTTACTTCAATGATCATACTTGTTTTGATTGCCGGGATCTGCGGCGCCGTGGGACAAAGTATTGCCGGATATAGCCGTGGGGGCTGTCTGGCCTCGATTGCCGTTGGCTTCATTGGGGCAATGCTCGGAATGTGGGTGGCAAAACTGATGGGATTGCACGAACTCTTTGCTGTTCGGATTGGCGGCCAAAGCTTCCCGATTGTGTGGTCAATTATTGGCTCAGCCCTGTTTGTCGCTCTGATTAGTTTTATTTCCAAACAGCGATAACCAAAATAATACCAGTTTGTAGTCAGTAGTCAGTAATCAGTAGTTCACTAAGTTTATTTGGTTGAATTACTTGACTGTTTTCTCATACGGGGATTCCATTGCCAATTGGTATAAATCTGCCCACTCTGATTTCAAAAAACGATGGGTCAGCCGCAGGCTTTTTTTCGGAGGACAAGCCCATGACTGAACAAGATAAACTCATGCTTGATGATTCAAGTCGAATTGCTCAACTCGAAGCGGTGAAAAATGAAGTTCGCGGCGAAGTTCGGGCCGAAGTGATGCGCCACGCCAATCAGCTTGATCCAGTGGAACAGAAGCAGGCGGCGGAAATCGGTGCCCAAATCAAACAAACAGCCATTATCGAAGTGGCCCGCACGGAACGCGAAATCCAACGTGCCCGCGCAGCCGCTCGATGGACACAGGTGGTGAACTATGTGTTTTTCACGGTGTACTGGCTGATCGGGCTGGAAATCTTCCTCGAACTCTTTGGCGCCCGCGAAGGCAATGGCTTCCGGCGGTTTATCCAGGCCGTGACAGCCCCGGTGCTGGCGCCGTTCAGGCAGTTGTTTTATGATCCTTCGGTTGGGCCGTTTCAACTCCGGTTTTCCTATGTCGCGGCGCTGATTGTGTATGCCCTGCTGCACTGGTTTATCAAACGGACCATTCGACTGACAACAAAAGCAGTTCCAGTTGCCTGACGAATCCAAAACCTCCGTTCGTTGACAAGGAAAGCCAGCCTGACACAGGATTGAGAACCCCAATCTTTTGTTGAATGAGGTGGTGAATGAATTTGTTGGAAGAATTCCTGGGAATCATCGACACCTTGAATGCCGCCCACATTGATTATGCGGTATGTGGAGGGCTGGCGGTGGCCTATTACGGGTACCCACGATTCACCAAAGATATTGATTTGTTGATACTTGCGGCAGACCTCCCACACATTCGAAAACTGCTCGAACCGCGTGGATTTGTTTTTTACAGCGGCGCCATTCCTTTTGATCCAGGGTCTGCGCAATCACGGGTCATCCATCGCCTTTCCAAGATTGAAGGTCAGGATGTATTCGCCCTCGATTTGATGATTGTGGGTCCAGTATTTGATTCAATTTGGAACGACCGTGATGTTGTGCTCTGGGTCAATCGAAAGGTCCAAATCGTTTCATCTGAAGGATTAGCGCAGATGAAACGATTGGCTGGCCGTGACCAGGATCACCTTGATTTAAAACAACTTGGGCTTTGGGAGACCCTCGATGAATAACACCAACTCAACCCGGTTGAAATTCGACATGTCTCAAGAAGCCGTTGATCAGCGGCTCCGCGATGTTTCAGAACTCTTTCAGTTGGGAATGTCGCTCCAGAAAGCAACCTACCTTGGAAAAGCAAAAGATATTTTGCGATCAAAAGAGGATGGGGCTCCAGATATAACAAGCCGGCAATCGGAAGACAACCAGATGCTTCGTTAAGGAACGATCATTTGAGCTTAATATTTCCCGCCCCATCATCTCGGATCCATCGAATTTTCACCACTTTCGATCATTTCGGCTGGAGGCACCTGCCGCGTCGGCAGTTCATCTGCTTCAGGCTCTTTCAAGGCAACTCGCATTTCAGCCACCAGTTTTGACCGATGCGTGATCTGGGTCGGCATATCCGAAATCATCAACGGGTCAGTTTCCATATCTGGAAATGGCGTGTCTTCTTTGAGCAGTTCCGGATAGTTGGCCGCCGCCTGAGCCAGGGCTTCGGTAAATTCAGTCGGAGTTGGCCGCCGGTTTGGGTCTTTTTCCAGTGCCTGATGAACCACGGCTTCGATTTCGAGCGGGATATGCGGATTGACCGTGTGCAATTTCGGAGGATTGCGCTGAAGCTGGAAAATCACCATTTCGACCAGATTGTTGGCGGTGTTTTGAAACGGTGTGCGGCCACAGAGCATTTCATACACCACAATGCCCAGGCTGTAGACATCTGATTTGCCATCATATTTTGAATTATTCAACCGCTCTGGCGCCATGTAGGCTGGCGTCCCGATAATCCCGCCCGTCAGCGTGAGTTTATGGCGGCTCGAAATCAATTCATCTTCGACCAGTTTCGCAATCCCGAAATCCACCAGTTTGACCACTTCGCCATTTGGAGTCTGGTGCAGGTAAATATTTTCCGGTTTGATGTCGCGATGGATCACACCCATCTGGTGGGCTTTGGCCAGTGCTTCGCAGATTGGAACCGTGATTTCCAGACAGCGCCGGAGCGTCAACACTTTGAATTCTTTCATTTCCTGGGCCAGCGAATGCCCGTTGAGTAATTCCATCACCAGATAGGCCACGCCATCCTGGGTAATACCCGAATCCAGAATGGCAACCACGTGGGGATGATTGATCCGTGAGGCTGAAATGCCTTCGAGACGAAACCGTTCGATGGCATCAGCCGAGTCATTTCCAGGCGTTGGACGAAAGACCTTCACGGCCACTTGCCGGTTTAAAGCCAGATGCGTTGCTCGAAACACGGCGCCAAAGCCACCGGACCCAATCTTTTCATCGAGCCGGTATTTTTCATCAATCACGGTGCCCGGCATGGCTTCGGTCAGGGCTGAGAAAATCCGGTCAGCCTGACGTTGCGAAGCCAGCAACTCCTGGATTTTGGCGTCCAGTTGTTTGTTTTTCTGTTCAACTTCGGTTTTTGCGTTTTTGACCTCGACCACGGTTTGGGCCAGTTCCTCATTTTTCTGATCAAGCTGGGCGGTCCGGTCAGTGACTTTGGCTTCGAGGATCGCATTCTGGCGGTGCAACCGTCGCAACCGGTATTGGTGCCCGCCAAATAAGCTCCCGGCCACGACTACGAAATACAGGACCGAGGCCCACCAGGTCTGGTACCAGTGGGGCTTGAGGATAAAGATCAACGTTGCCGGGGTTTCGCTCCACACGCCATCGTTGTTACAGGCTTGCACCAAAAATTGATACTGGCGCGGCGGAAGGTTGGTATAGCGCACATTTCGCCGGGCGCCGACCTCAATCCAGTCATGGTCATACCCTTCCAGAAAAACTTTGAACTTGACCTTCCCAGGTGACAGAAAACTGAGCCCGGCGTATGAAAACTCAATCCGGTCTGACCCTGGCTTCAATTCAACCGCCTGACTCAAATCAACCGGTGTTCCATCCACGTCGAGGGCTTCAATGGCCACTGGTGGCGGAAGTAAATTGGTCCGGATGTGTTGCGGGTCAATCACCGTCAGCCCGCCAATGGTGGCAAACCAGAGGCGTCCATCACGGGTTCGACACCCGGCTGGTTGTGAACCGCCATTGCATTGATTGCTCTTCATTCCGTCGGAAATCCCATACACCGTGGATTTGATTTTGAGGATTTTTCCGGCCATAAAGGCTTCCAGTTCTTCACGTTTCACCGAAAAAATGCCCCGGTTGCAACTCAACCAGAAACTCCCGTGCCTATCTTCCAAAATCTGGAACAACTGATTTTCAAAAATGCCATCATCCCGGGTGAAGTTGTAAAACACGCCGTTTTGGTAACAGCTAATCCCTCCGTTGGTGCACATCCACAACGTTCCGGCGGCATCTTCATAAAATGAGTGAACTGATTGATTGAGGATTCCAACCGCACTCTCAAACCGGGTATACATTCCGTCTTTAAACCGCACCAGACCTGAACCGTCAGTCCCAAACCACAGATTCCCCAGGTGATCCACAAAAATGGCTTCGACGATTTTCGACGGGAAATTCGGAACGATACCAAACGTGCCGTTTTTGTAGTAACTCAAGCCACCGCCAATGGTGCCAATCCAGAGCGTGCCTTCCCGATCTTCGCAAAGAGCATAAATCCGGTTATAGGAAAGCCCGTCTTTGGTGGTGTAGGTCGTAAATTTTCCATTTTCAAACTTACATAGTCCTCCACCATTGGTCCCAATCCAGACCACACCCCGGCTATCTTCCAAAACGCATCGAATGAAATCATTTGGCAGTCCGTCACGGGTCGAATAGACCGTAAATTTTCCATCTTTGAGATAATTGACCCCGCCACCTTCCGTCCCAATCCAGATGCCTCCGGTGTGGTCTTCAGTCACCACCCGCACATTGCTGGCAGCCAGTCCATGTTTGGCGGTGTAGGTCGTAAACTTTTGTTCCCGCAGGACATTGAGCCCCCCGCCATTGGTGCCGATCCACATATTTCCCTCGTGGTCTTCACACAGGGAACGCACAATGTTGCTGGTCAACCCTTCCTGTAACCCCAACGACGAAAACCGGCCATGCTGGAACCGGCACACACCGCGGTCTTCAGTGCCGATCCAGACACTTCCCTCGCGGTCACAATAGAGTGACCGAATCACATTGGAAAGCAATCCATCTGCCGTCGTGAGGGTCTTTGACGTTCCATTGTCCAAAATCGTAATGCCACCACCTTCAAGCCCAATCCATATGCGCCGGGATTGATCCTCGCAAATGGCTTTGACATAGGTCGAAGCCAGACCGCTTTCCCGCGAAAATGAAACAAACTCATTGTTGAAATAGCGGCAGATCCCACCTCCCGTGGTACCAATCCACATTGCCCCCTGATGGTCGCAAAACAGAGTGTTGATCGCGTTGGCTGACAGTCCGTTTTGGGTGTTGAAGAGCTGAAACTTCCCACCGTCATAAACCACCACCCCGTTTTCCTGGGTTCCAGCCCAAATTCTTCCCTGTTTATCAACACACACCGTAACCAGAAAATTGCTTGGGAGCCCCTGTTCGGTTGTGAAACTGGTGAAGGTGTGATTCTGATAGCGCACCAGCCCGCCGCCTTTGGTTGCCATCCAGAGGCTTCCGTCCGGGCCTTCCGCCAGGGCCATCATGCTGTTGTTTCGAATTTGGGGCGTGTTGCTGCCGTCAAAGATCGTAAACCGGACGCCATCAAAGCGCGCCACGCCTTCATAGGTGCCAAACCACAAATAGCCATCTTTGGTCTGAACGATGGAATGCACGGTGTTTTGCGGGAGGTCATCCTGATAGGCGGCGTGGCTGTAATCAATCAGTTCTTTTTTGGGGTCTAAGGCGCTGACTGGCAACCACCAGCCGAAAAACAGGGCTATCAGCACCAAAAATCGGCAGCAAAGCAGACGGAATTGGTTTTGAGTCCACGAAGTGGGCGACATTGGTTAAAGCCTCGGGCGAAACGAGCGTCAGCGAGTGGAGTCCGTGGCGAAGGAATCAGCCGTCTGGGCGAGTCGCAGGAAGTGACCCAATAATTTGCGGATTTGGTTTGAAGCCGCATAATACCTAAATTGTGCCTTGATTACCAATTGAGGTTTTTGGATCGGCCTCTCGATACAGGTCATTCTGAAGCTTCATATTGTTTGCTTTAGAACAATTTTCCCACTTTGCGACTTTTTTCTGCAACTTTTCTGAAGTTCTGACCACACACTGGCCGAAACCAAGGATGAGGAAGCAGCATGATTGAGGCAATGAGACTGGAAAAAACGTCAACTGGACCAGCCGCCACTTCACCCGAGAGCGTGCGCACCATTTTTGAGCGTGCCTGTCGCGGCGATGAAGATGCCTTTCGGTTGATCTTTAACCGCTATGCCCGGCCCGTGATGAGTTTTCTCCACAATCTGGTGAACAATCACGAACTGGCCGAAGAACTCACCCAGGAGACCTTTGTTCGCGCCCACCGCATGCTCAACACCATGCGCGAGGACACCAAAGTTTCAACCTGGTTGTTCGGAATCGCCAAAAACGTGTCGCGCGAAGCCGTCCGCCACCGGATTCGATCTGAATCCAATGTCGAAATTGCCGAAAGCGGATTGAATCAAATGTCCGACCCACGGCAACGGCCCGACGGCGAATTGCTCACCAAAGAACTCAATCGTGTCATCCACCACGCCCTTTCACTCCTCGATGAAGACAAACGGCTGATTTTTTCACTCCAGGCATTTCATCAGTATAGTTATGAGGAAATTGCCGAAATCACCGGGTTTACCATTCCAAAAATCAAAACTGATCTTCATCGGGCGAAAGCGGAAATGCGCAAGCGGATTCGTCCTTATCTGGGAGAACGCCATGAACTGTGATGACTACGTGCTGTTACTGGAAGAATTTGTGGACGGGGAACTTGGTGAATCAGACGCCAAAAAAGTCGAGGCTCATCTGACAACCTGTAATCCATGCCGGATACTCCTGGCTGAATTGAAAGAAGAGCAGGCGATTTTTGCCCGCTATGACCCCGGCCTGGAACCCAGTCCGAATCTCTGGCAAGGGATTGAAGACCGATTGAAAGCTGAAAGTGCTCTTGGCTCCCCAAAACCGGCTGAGCCTTTGGGCTGGGGGCAAAAAATCAATGACTGGATCACTCGACACTTTCACACACCCCGACTCACTCCGGCATTTACGATGATTGTGGTGGTGGTGGCGGTGGGGTTGACGATTCTGGTCATGCGACCAAATCGGCTGCACGTACCAGTTTCCCCTGTGGATCCAACCGGCATTGGCGGCATCAATATTGGAACGGGAAACCCTGGCGACGACATCGTGTCCTCGACACCATCAAAAGTGGATGAAACGGCATCCGCCATTCAGCCAGCGCCACCGCGTCCCGTCAAAGTGGTATTGCCTCCGCCCCCTGCCCCTGCCAAACGGGAGCCAAGCGTTCAGGAGTTGATTCGCGATGCCGAATCGAAATACCGGGCGGCCATCACGGTGCTCACCCGAGATGTAAACAAGCGCCGGACCACCATGGATCCGTTGCTCGTGGCTCGACTCGACAGCACGCTCGAAGCGATTGACCATACAATTGCCGACACCAAACTGGCCGTCAAAATGAATCCAAATGATCCGGTTGCCGCCCAATATTTGCTGACGGCCTACGCCAAGAAAGTTGAAGTGCTGCAGGAAATGGCCAGCGTGGCGTCGCCAACAACTCCGGCCAAAAAACCGGTTGAATTAAGACCCTAAACGAACCTTAGGGACCCAGAAGAAAATAAAATTCCAGTGAAATCGGGGTCAGGGTTCAGGGTTCAGGGTTTCGGCGATGAAGCGACTAATCCCGTTCAAGATGAGAATTGGGAAACCGACAGTTACAACTCAAGTTGGATTATCCTGCCCTGAACCCTGAACTCTGACAAGATGACCGACTGACACGGTGACACGATGACACGGTGAGTTTTTCATCCCTCATCCTTCATCTCTCATCCCTTCCGAAAACCCTGAACTCTGAACCCTGAACCCTAATAAAAAGACCGTGAACCTGACTGAATCTGAAACGACACAACAAAAAAGGACTGTGACTACCATGAGGAGACGAAACTTTATCGCACTTTTTCTGATGATCTTCGCTATAGATAGCGCCACCATGCTGTCCTGGAATTCGGTTGAAGCCGCAGCCATTCCGCAAGATCAACCGACTGTACACAAACTGCCCCCTGGGGGGAAAATCACCATCCGCCAGGCACTTGGCGAACTCTCCGTCATCGGGGTTTCTGGCGACACGGTGACTGTCGAAGCCCAAAATGACCACGGTGAGCCGGCTGAAGTGATCATTCAACCCGACGGTCAAAACCTCCTGATTTCAACCGAGGTTGATGGGCCGCGAAGGAAAAAAAGAGCACTTTCCCTGGAAGTGAAAATCCCGACTTCCGCAAACCTTACCATTGAAGCAAAGGGCGGTGAAATCTCAGTTTTAGATGTCACTGGCCAGGTCACAATTGGATCGGGCGGCGGTGAAATAAAACTGGTCAATATCGGGTCGCTGGTGGCGGCGACTGGCGGTGGCGAAGTTACGGTTCAAAAAGTAACCGGTACCGTTGAAATCAGGACCGGTGGTGGTGAACTGCAGGTCTCGGATGTTTCAGGGGCAGTTTCTCTCATCACCGGCGGCGGTGAAGTGGGGACATCTAATACCGGAGATTTGGAAGTTCGCACGGGTGGTGGTGACGTGGTTATCCGCGATGTTCACGGCTCGGCTTCAATTGCCACCGGCTCAGGCGATCTGGTCGTTTCCAAAGTCGAGGGCAATTGCGAGCTCAAAAGTGGCCACGGGGACGCCAGTCTCAGAGATATTTCCGGGAATGTGGCGCTCTCGAATGTGAGCGGAGATGTAGTCGCCCAAAACATCGGCGGCAATATGGCGGTGGCCTCGATCAGCGCCGATATGGATCTGACCTGTATCAAGGGCCGGGTTGAAGTCCGCAATGCCAGCGGGTCGGTGCAACTGGCGCATATTGGCGGAGATATCGAAGTGACTTCAACCAGTGGTGATGTGACAATCTCAACTGAAATTGCCCAGGGGAACCGGTATCGCATCAAAACCACTTCTGGAAATCTGTTGATGGTGGTGCCTGATTCAGCCTCTGGATTTTCGGTCAATCTCTCTTCGTACACGGGCACGGTTGAATCCAACTTAAAACTGGAAGGTGCCACCTCGACCGAAAAAAAATTGACTGGCCAATATGGCACAGGTCGTGGAGAAATCGTGCTTGATACCTTTAGCGGCTCCGCCTCACTCAAGAAAGGCGCCGTCAAGGGGCAATCCGATTGTGGAAAAAAGAGTGAGTAGTACCAGTTTGCAGTCAGTAGTCAGTAGTCCACTAACTTCATTTGATTAAACCACTTGACTGTTTTCTAATGCGGGACATTCCAAAATGGTATTATACCATTTTGGAATGAAGTCCTCGTATTAGAGCGAGGCTAAACTATTGAAAAGATTGTATTTCCCTTAGCCCTTAGCCCTTAGCCCGATACCCTCAGCTCAAAATGGTATTATTTGGTTCTGTCACAAATCTTGTGATGGGATTGATTGAGAAAACTTCCTGGCCAGGAACCAAAGGGCGTCCCGGTTCAAATGCCTCTGGTTCAGATCCTCATTACGGAATGCGTTCCAGGAACAAGATTTTGGCTGAAGAAAAAGCAAGGCTTGAGCCTGTTTTCTCCAGCCAAAAATCTTCAAGTTTGAGTCCAAACCTGGGTGGTCCTACTGCTCAGGTGTATCGTTTTTCAAGACATCCACCAGTGTCGTGAATTTTCGGCCTTCGACGATCACCAGATCAAAGTCCCGTTCACCGGCAAAGCTTCCGATTCTCAGTCGGGATTCGTCATTTCCGGCGGGCGATTCAAACCGGAAGAGTCCACCGTCTCCAAACCA
>JACQXX010000063.1 GCA_016208495.1 Acidobacteriota bacterium
GATACGTCCACCCTTCTTTTCTCAATTCCAGCGCTTGTTTCCGTCGCCATTCTTTCATTTCGGTTGTGCTGTTTCTTTTTTTCATACCCCTCATTCTAACCAGATTGTGGGGTTAAGCAAATTATGCAACGCTCTATAAAAACCCGGAATCCTGGACAGATGACAAGGTGACAAAATGACAAGGTGACCGAATGACAAGATGACAAAGTGACAGGATGACAAGGTGACAACGTGACAAGGGATTTTTTTCATCCCTCATCTCTCATCCCTCATCCTTTGGTTTCATCCTTCATCCTTCATCCTTTCCGAGCCTGAAACCCTAATTCAGCAATTCATCATCGGCGGCTGATTCCGGCAGTGGATGGGCCGCCTGTTGCACAATACCGACAATCATCCGGCGCTCAGCAAACAGGTTCGAATCAATCAGAGTTTGGACAATGAATTCCCCTGGCCGTTCAAAAGCCAGATTCATGAAAAAGGTGATGTTGTTGGCATACCCACCTTCCGGAACTTCAAACAGCGTTGGGGTTGAGTGTGCCACCACCTGCTGTTTTCCTGGGTAGAGGATGCGTACTTCGGACAAAAACTTGCCATTTCCGCGCCAGTGATTAACCACGGCGATGCGGGGAAGTTGAACCGGAAGCTGTTGAACATAAATGTCTTGAAACACACCCATAAAGCTGAGTTTATTGCCTAGTTCAAGCCGCACATCGTCACACAGGAGTTGATAGATTAATTCAAGATTTTGGGTTGATTTCACAGTCAAAGACTCCGTTGGGTTGATCGTCAGGTTGTGCCAATCAGGCGTTACGATGATTCTCAACGCAGGCCGGATATCGGCACTTTTAGAAAAGAGTGAAGAATTCAATACAGGCTGGGGAAAACGGCGTTTGGAAATGCCTGAAAACTATGCCACGGCTCGCCGTGCAAGTCCAGAAACGTAAAAATTAGGGGGGGGCATCAATTGGGGCGAAGAGTTCAATGTCAGGTCCCAAAAAACAGCCATTTCCAAGTCGAATTGCACAGTCCAGCAGATTTCACTAACGTTGCCTGACTCAGGTTCACACATTGCCTTGCACCAACGAAGGTCTAATTCACATACCTTACTTCAATGGCTATAAAATCTTTATTTGTCAGTAGTTACTTCTGGCAAAGCGATGCTTCAGACATCAAAAGGAAATTTGCCCGCATGAAAGATCAATCCAGCCTGACTCACGAAAGAATTGCCGCGCCGCGCCTTTGGCCCACAGTGGTTACCCGGTGGAGCTTGTTCGGAATACTTATTCTAACTTTGATCAGTGGTATGGTGGGGCAACTGCCCTCCGGCCAGGCATTTCAAACGCACCCGCCGCCAGCCACGACCAGCAAAACTCCATCAAGCAAGGATATTGCCTGTTACCAGGCGCTGCTCAACCTTGAATCACCCTCTTCGCTGCTCTGTGTGGCAGCGCATCCGGATGATGAAGACGGTGCCTCGCTGGTCTATTACCGGATGAAATATGGCGTCAACACCGCCTCCATCACGGCCACACGCGGTGAAGGCGGGCAAAATGCGGTCGGGACGGAATTGAACGAGGCGCTCGGGGTTATTCGGTCTTATGAAATGCAGGCAGCCGCGGCCCACCAGGAATCTCCGAATTACAATCTGGGGTTGGAAGATTTTGGGTTTTCCAAAACTTCGCGCGAGGCACTGGCCCGATGGGGACACGACGAAGCGCTCAGGCGGCTGGTGGGATTGATTCGAAAATTGCGGCCAGACGTGGTGATTACCAACCATGATACCAAAACCGGGCATGGCCACCATCAGGCAGTTGGGGTTTTGTTGCAGGAAGCATTTGATGCCGCCGCCGATCCAAATCAGTTTTCCGATCAGATTATCGGAGGAGTCTTGCCCTGGCAAATTCGCCGGCTGTATGAACGGGCAATTGGGGAAACCAAACCGGATGTTACTTTTGAAGTCAATCAGGTAGATCCCTATCGGCAGGTCAGTTATGTCCAGATTACCTATGATGCGCTCAAGATGCACGCAACCCAGGGGCCCTGGCCAAATGCCGATCTGAGTCGTCCCGTGACCCGCCGCTATCGCCTGATCAAAAGCAAGAATGCCGGAGACCTGCCAGCCGGCGGCGACAATCTGTTTGCTGGATTAGAAAGTCAATCAAAGCCGGATTTTTCCGATGTCTATGCCGGAGTGGTGAAAGCCAGCTTTCAAGGTGTGATGCCGTCTGAGCGGTGGCGACAGATCCAAAGCCTGACAAAATCGGAAGAACGTGAAGCCGCCCGGCGCAAATTGGGTGACGAGGTGCTGGGGGCCCTGCGGTCAGTTCGGACCCAGGCGCTGAATTCCAAAGACCAGTCACGGGTTTTTGAACAACTGGCCGACCGACTGGCCCATGCCTATGTCGTGCTCTCAGGGATTGAGATCCAGGTTCAGGCCACGCCGCAGTTGATTGTTCCTGGCGAAACCGCCTTTGTCCGGCTGACAATTGTCAATGGAAGTTCACAGCCAGTCAGTTTGCGTCAGGTGCAGATCAAGCTGGCCGATGGCTGGCAGTCGAGTGGTGATTATTCAGCCGCTGGCAATGATGTTCAGATTGAACCTGGGAATCAAACTGATGTGAGTTTTCGATTGACGGCTTTCCCTGCGCTTCCGCCAACTCAACCTGCCCCTGAGCACCTGTATGATGCTGATTTCTTGCAACCTCAGGCCCGGTTTACAGTGACCCTGGCGCGAAATGGCATCCGGTTCCAAGTTCCGGTACCGGCTCGACTCGAAGTTGCGCACCCAGTTGTGGTGCAAGGAGTTCCACGCGAAATCCCGGCTATTTTGAAAGAAGGCGATATCAGAGGTCCCGAGCCACAAATCTTCACCGCCACCATCACGCGCAATTCGGCTCGGGTTCAGGCGGGCGAGATCAAGTTTCATATTTTGGGTGGAGTAGTGGTTTCTCCAAATAAAATCAGCGTGCAATTTGGACCAAACCAGATTCAGGTTCAGGCCAAAGTGATTGTAACCTTTTTGCAGCCGCTGGATCCGAAACAAACCCGGATTGATATGGTCTGGACGGATCTTTCTGCTCCACCGCCGCTGCCGGTCCCCAAAAAAGCAGCCTATGACCCAGAGGAACCCAAACCCGCCACGGCTCCGCTTCAACTGGCAAGCATTCAAGTGATTCCGGTTTCAGTGGCCCTGCCGGCAAAGCTCCGGGTTGGGTATGTGCGCAGCTTTGAATTTACTCTGCCGCAAACCTTGAAATTACTGGGTGTGGAGCATCGTGAACTCCAGGAATCTGACTGGAAGCCAGGGGCGCTCAAAGAAAACTTTGACACGATTGTGCTCGACAATCGGGTGTATCTGGCGGCACCGGATCTGGCCAAACATCAATCACAACTCATGGAATTTGTCGAACAGGGTGGCCATCTGGTGGTTTTCTACCATAAAACCGGCGAGTTCAAACCCGAATGGGCGGCGCTGCCGCTCAAGGTTGGGGATCGTCGGGTGGCTGAAGAAACCGCCCCTGTGACATTCCTGCTGCCAGAGCACCCGTTGCTCAACTGGCCAAATAAACTGAGCCAGACTGATTTCGACAACTGGGTCCAGGAACGCGGTTTGTACTTTCCGTCTGAGTGGGATAGCGGCTATCAGGCCCTTTTGGCGTCACACGACACGGGTGAGGAGGAACTGCGTGGCGGGTATCTGGTTGCGCACCGAGGGAAGGGAAGTTACGTCTATACGAGCTATGCCTGGTATCGCCAGTTGCGAGTCTATCATCAGGGGACATTCCGGACTTTCTCAAATATGATTGCCTATCCGGTCCGACCAAACCAAAGCGAGTAGCGAACAAGAGCGAGTAGCGAGTAGCGAGTAGTCAATCCTGAGCGGGGAGTGAGTAGAATCAACTAAAAGATTCAGAGGTCATTCCTATTACTAAATTAAGGTTGAAAAGTAGTTCTGTTAACATGAAAAATATTTTGGCTTGACTATTCGCTACTCGCTTTGGTTCGCTACTTGCTGATTTGGCTTGACTATTCGCTACTCGCTTTGGTTCGCTACTTGCTGATTTGGCTTGACTACTCGCTACTCGCTACTCGCTCTTGTTCGCTACTCGCTCTTGTTCGCTACTCGCTCTTGTTCGCTACTCGCTTTGGTTCGCTACTCTTCAGGTTCTTCTTCAGGTGGGGGGAGGTTGCGGGAATCAATCATAAAGGTCGTGCGGAAGTGGTGAATTTCTTCCTCTCTTTGAGTTCGGGTCTTCATCATGGCCATAAATTCATCCAGGCTATAATCTTCGGCCACCAGGTAGGTCCGGACAGTCAACGAGATCCCCAGATTGAACTCAGGGTCGAGTTGGTAGCCAAAGGACGCTTTTGAGGCAGGTTCGTAGCTCAGTGACCCGCGTAACCTGATAACCCGATCATATTTAGCCATAAGTGATCCAATTGCGAATTATGAATTATGAAGATTGAAGTGCTTATTATTCAATGAAATAGATTCTCTGGTTTTTGTTTTCCTTGTCTGGGTTGGACAAAGAAATGACAGACACATTCAATGCTGGCTATTTCATTTCTTCATAATTCATAATTCATAATTCCTCCACATTCCCCTCAAAATCTAACACGAAGCCAGGAAAAATGTTTTTCGAATTTGCTGAAGTTCTCCTGTCGTTGCTCATCCGCGAAACCGCGCGTGGTATTTTGCGGGCATACAATGGCGTCAAATTATTCACCACCGGCGAGTTTGCGGTGGTGAACCGGGCGTCCCACCGGCTTTTGATTGAGCAGCGTTTGCTCAAGTTGCGTCGTTATTCATCGCGCCGCCGGAGTCGTTCCCGGATTCCAGTGCTTCTGATTCCACCGCTCATGGTCAGACCTGATGTGTTTGATCTGTTGCCGGAACGAAGCCTGGTACGGGCATTACTTGATCAAGGGTTTGATGTGTTTTTGGTGGATTTGGGCGAACCTCTGCGGCGAGATCGTCGGCTGTCAATGGATGATTATATCACGAAGCGAATCCACCGATCAGTTCGAAAAATCAAGCAAGTGACTGGACATCAAGAGCTTACATTGATTGGTTACTGTATGGGCGGCATTTTCGCTAACCTCTACGGGGCGCTGTATCCACACGAAGGCGTCCGCAATATCATCAATCTGGCGGCACCAACTGATTTTGAAGTCATGTCGGGATACCAGCATCTGGGAACGGTGATTGGCTCACCGTTATGGACGCTGGTCGAGCAACGGGGAATGGTCCCGGCTGCGGTCTGTCAGTCCGTGTTCCAACTCAGCCAGCCCTTGAAAACGCTGACCCAGCCGCTGAAATTGCTCTGGAATCTCTGGAACACCGAATATGTCCTGACACAGCGGGCCATCAGCCACTGGATGAACAACTTTCTCAATCTGCCTGAAGCCACGTTTAAGCAATTCTGGACGCAGATTTTCCGCGAAAACCGACTCTATCAGGGCACGTTTGTCATCAATGGGACGGAGGTGGATTTTCAGAATATTCAGGGATCCTACCTGGCGCTTGCTGGTGAAAGTGACCACCTGATTTCGTCTGAAAGTGTTTTTTCAATTCTGGATTTGATCGGAAGCCAGGATAAGACCTGTGATTTTGTCCCCGGTGGTCATCTTGGCGTCCTGGTCGGTGAAGACTCAGCCACCACCGCTCGCCTGATTGGAGACTGGCTGACACCACGGTCACGCACCAGGGCAACGTTGTCATTTCAGAGTGCGACCCGCCGCTCATATTCTAAAAAGCAGCCAGTCTCAGACGCTGTACCCGCAAACCATCCAATTGATGTGAGTAGAGTTGCGAATTATTAGGAAAAAAAGCAGATAAAGCTCTTTTCCTGGCGAAAATTCGGATGGTATACTGGCACTTTCCTTTGCTGTCTGAAATAATTCCACATCCACTATGTACAGTTAGAAAGGATAGTTTGAAGCCTCCTCCTTCATCTATCTCCTGCATCTGCTTCCTGCACGTAGAAGGACTTTCGTGAACGTGACGAACCAGGAGCACGCCGTTCCTTCGGTCGCCTGTCAAGTTGCCCCAAATCCGTTCCCCATCCGGGAAAATCAGCCGCCGCCTAAAAATCAACTCGTCAGCCGTACTGTCTCCAGGCAGTACCAACTCATCTAAGAGGTGTGGCCGAAAGTACTTGTCAACAGACTCGGTCTTCAAGGGCCGGGCTTGAGTCGCGTCGCCACGACGCCATCCTGCCGGATGGCCGGTGTGGGGAGATCGGTCCAAGCTCCGGTTGACCAGACCCCCGTGCAAATCACGGGAAACGATTGGGAAGAATTCATAGGTACCTGCGGATGCCGCCTCAGTCCGCTGCCCTACGGTGACCGGTTAAACAGGCATGGGAGTCAGTGCCAGTGCTGGTCACGGCAAACCTTCCCAAATCCGGTCGAGAGGAAGCCGAATCCGGTCGGCGGTCACAGTCAGACCGGTACGCACTACCCGACGCAAGTCGGTGCGTGATGTACTCTTTTCACATCACATCGAGGGCGGGAAGGATTCGTTCTTCCCGCTTTCGTATCAACTCAAAAAGGAGCGGCGTTTCCTCCCGGCCCAACCAGGACCGGGTCTCCACGCCGAAGATAGGATGAAGCATGAGTCGACAACGAACGTCCAGCGCATCAAAATTACCCCCGTTCCGTCCTCAACCAAAGCCAAAAAACGCTCCAAAACCGCTCTGGTCCTGGCCGGTGGCGGTGTGACAGGTGTGGTGTATGAAGTCGGTGTCTTACAGGCACTCACTCATTTCCTGACCGGCGAATTTACCCTCAATGATTTTGATATGGTCATGGGGTTGTCAGCCGGGTCGCTGGTTGGCTCGCTTCTGGTCAATGGCATCACCCCAGCCGAAATGATGGGTGCCATGGGCGAGCACCCCTCAACCACGCTCACAAAATTCTCAAAATGGGATGTCTTTCGACCAAATTTTGGTGAATTCTTTGAACGGGCCATGGGGTTGCCCTTTACGCTCACGCAGAATCTCTGGAGAAATATTTCAAACTACACGCTGGGGAAAAATCCATACTCGGAACTGCTGGATGAAATTTTGCCGTCAGCCATTTTTACCAACAGCAAAGTCGCTGATTTTGTCCGCACCAATTTGCAGAATTTGGGCCGCACTAATGATTTTCGGGAACTGGCGAAAAAGTTCTATGTGATTGCCACTGAACTGGATACCGGCGACCGTGTGATTTTTGGCGATGAAGGCTATGACCACATTCCGATTTCAAAAGCGGTTCAGGCATCAACCGCGATTCCATTGTTTTACCGCCCGGTTCGGATTGGACGTCGTGACTATGTGGATGGCGCCATGCGCAAAACACTCCACATTGACATTGCGATTGAGAAGGGCGCTGAATTGATCATTTGTATTAATCCGGTGGTGCCCTTGCGCAATGACACTGAAAAGAAATCCATTCCGATGTTTGGCCATAAAGGGCGCTACATTTCGGACAAGGGATTTCAGCATGTCTGGCGGCAGATGCTGCGCTTGATGTTGCATTCGCGGATTCCCGCCGGGTTGGAACGCTATCGCCGGTTTTATCCCAATGTGGATATTATTTTGATTGAACCACGCGAAGACGACTACAAGATGTTCTTCCACAACATTATGGACTATGACGCACGCGTATCGGTTGCCGAGCACGGATACAAGACCATGATCGCCCGATTGTCGGAACATTTTGAAGAATACGCCGCCATTTTCGCCCGTCACGGCATTGATATTCACCCACCCCGCAAGTCCGCCCACCACGCCACACCGCGCAGTTTTGACAACACGCCACCTGCCCTTCGGCGAGTTCGCATTGCACAAGCCAACCATCGTGAGTTAAATCGGTTGCATTCGGTGCTGCAAAAACTTGACTCCAGGCTCGATTCACTGGCTGAAGAGTCAGCCAAGCCTCCGATTCATCCTGAAGGAGAGTTCAAGAGTCGAGTCGCCAATGTATAGTCTGCAGTTTGAAACGATTTATCCGATTGCCGAATTAAAACGCCGCCGGGGTGTGACCGTGACGGCGGTGGACGAAGGCGGCATCGGCGCCGCGCTTGGGTTGGTGCCAGGAGACCGCATCCTGGCCATTAATGACCGTAAAGTCCGTGATTACCTGGATTTCCAGTTTTACACCGGCTCTGAGGAACACTTGAAACTGGCCGTTGCCAGGGTTGACGGCAAAAACGTTGATTTCGAAGTCGCGCTGGACGAAGGGGAAATCTGGGGCCTTGATTTCGAGCAGTTTGTCCCGCGCCAGTGCGGCAACGAATGCTTATTCTGTTTCTGTGAGCAAAACCCGGAAGATGCCCGCCCATCGCTCTTTTTCCGGGACGAAGACATTCGGCTATCATTTCTGCACGGCAACTACACGACAATGACCACGCTCACGAGTGACGAATTTGAGCGCATTGTCGAGCAACGGCTTTCTCCACAGTATGTTTCAGTTCACGCGACTGACCCTGAAGTTCGGCGTCATTTGCTGGGGCGCAACAAAGCCGATGATATTTTGGGGACGATGCGGCGCTTGCTTGAGCACGATATCGAACTCCACGCCCAGATTGTGCTTTGCCCGCGCATCAACGACGGAGAAGTGCTTCGCCAGTCAATTTATGAACTGGCGGAACTCTATCCCGGTCTGGTTTCAGTGGCGATTGTGCCGCTTGGATTGACGAAGCACCATCGCAAGCGTCACCTGCTGACTCCGGTGTGGGACGAATGGTTTGCCGAAATCATTGAGTTGGTCACCCCGTGGCAGAAAGATTTGAACAAGCGGCTCGGTACGAACTTTGCTTTTTTGGGCGACGAGTTTTATATCCGGGCCAAACAGCCGATTCCGTCAACGCGTCACTATGGGCCGTACCCACAGATTGAAGACGGCGTTGGCATGGTCCGGCGGTTTCTCAATAGCTTTCGAACCACGTTGAAGCAGCGCCTGAAACGACCTGGCCTTGCCGACGAGTTACGCCAGGTGACGACGCTGGCCACCGGGACACTGTTTTACCCAACGCTGGCTGCCGCCGCCGAGGAAATCAATCAGGCGTTTGGAACGCAACTGCACGTGGTCCCGGTCACAAATGAATATTTCGGCCCGGAAGTGAATGTGTCGGGATTGCTGACCGCCACTGATTTTCTGGCGGCACGCGATCAGTTCAAAGGCCAGAAGTTGTTCATCCCCGGCGAATCAGTGATGGGAGAGAACCAGATTTTCCTCGACGGTATGACGCTGGCGGATTTGCGAACCAAGCTTGGGATGGATATCCAGCTCGGAGGCATTACGGGGAAGGATTTTGTGCTGACAATGTTGGGAAATCGTTCGAAGGGGTAAAAACTGGCCAAAATTTTTGAACAAGGTAGTTGACAAACAGGCATTTCGTGACGATAATGCCCGTTCCTTTGCGGATGTGGCGGAATTGGCAGACGCGCATGGCTCAGGACCATGTGGGCTTCGGCCCTTGGAGGTTCAAGTCCTCTCATCCGCATTCCCCATTTGCACCCGTAGCTCAGTTGGATAGAGCGCTTGACTACGAATCAAGAGGTCGGAAGTTCGAGTCTTCCCGGGTGTACTTTTAGAATCAAGGATTTAGCCCGCTTGCCAAAGCGGGCTTTTTGCTTTTTGGGTTCAGGAAAAACCAGTCAGGGAGTTCAAGACGCCTGTGGCCGCTTGAATCTGATTGAGTGCGTCCCAGTATTCGGCGTCGCTTCGAATCATAACGAAACTCCACATCCGACAGGTCAGTTTCCCTGGTTCAATAATAGGGAATATCAGCTTGATGTATGAGTCAAGTTTTTCATTTCTTGAATCTATGCCAACTCGAATAGCGCTCTCGATAGGAAGTTTTTGAAAGTACGGCTCAGGAACTTTCGGAATTCGAACGTTGAATCAAGGACACTTCTCATTTTTCAATAGCACGAAAGATTTTAAACAAAATGTACAAGCTTGCGCCTCAAATCGAATCCTTCGCCGATGCGGCCAGCCGCTACTGCGCGTGGGTGGAAGCGGTTGAAACCTATTCCTTTGAAGAAGTCTCCCACCTGCGGCTTCTCCTGGCGGAGTTGCATCTGGGTGTGTTGCGATTGTGGCCGGTCAAACATGGTGCTGATATCCGGATTGAAGCGCTTTCTCACGAGGAATGGAAAGTGATTTACTCCAGACTGGCCCAGTTTGAACTCAATTACTACTGGGATGTGTTTAACCCGCTCGATTCTGAAAACACAACTTCCATCTGCAGTAGCCTGGCCGACGATCTGGCTGACATCTATCGGGATGTAAAGAAAGGACTTGCTTGCTATGACCAGGGACGTTTGACTGAAGCTGCCTGGGAATGGCGCTTTTTGTTTGAAATCCATTGGGGACAACATTTGACCGGGGCGCAACGGGCGCTTCACTGGTATTTTACCAGGGTGGATATTCTGGATTTGATGGGCTGAGGAACCCGTGAGTTGAAAGCCAGGTTTCACAATCTCAACCCGGCACGATATTCGCGGGCCAGGATGGACATAATCACCAGTGAACCAAAGTTCCCATCTCGCTTGACCACGGCTTCGCGCAGTGTTCCTTCTTCATAAAACCCAGTTGCCTGATAGGTGTGACGGGCACGAACGTTGTCATCAAAGACGTCCAGCCAGAGGCGATTGGCGTTCAGTTCAGAAAACGCCAGCTCAATTACTTTGTATAAAACCGGCTTCCCAAACCCAGTTCCGGGTTGGGAGACCACAATCCGGGCCAGTTCGATGCTTCGGGCGGGTGAGGTGAGCCCGGCCAGGATCACGTAGGCGCCGGGCTGTCCGGCTTCGTCAGTCGCCATCAGGTAGCGTTTATCGGGGTCTGTCAGGTTTTTCAGGTGTGTTTCAGCCGACCAGTGACCGATAAATGCTTCAAATTCAGAGCGTTGTTCCTGGGCTACGATCCAGGCAATATCTTCCGGAGTTGCAGGGCGGAGAATTGGTTGAAATGTCATATCTTTTAGGGTTGCTGGGTTGCTGGGTTCGGGGTTGCTAGGAAATCTAGTTTTTTCAGTTATTGAGATTCAATGGTGTTATGTTTTTTGTCCGATTGTCTGTTGAATCCCTGGTGCGACCAGTTCGTGGAATATTTCATCCATTCGCTCTGGAGAATAGGGCATGTTGCTTTCAAGCCACCATTTCAGCATGGAAAAAAGTGTGCTGGCGATGTGGTGTGCCAGAATCGCCGGCGGCACGGATATCGAGACAGATTGTGACACCAGCTTGTGTTCGATCTTTTTGCTCAGGTAGTCCGTCCCGGTTTTTAGGATCAACTCCATTTTTCGCGACATCGCCAGGGCTCGATACAGGTGATGAAAGTCCTGAAGGTGGCTAAAGAGCTGTCGAACGGGGACGATTTGAGCTTTGCCAGCCTGCTCCAACTGGATGTGCCGGTTGACTCCATCCAGAAGATTTTCGAAATCGCTCAGAAAGAGGTCTTCTTTGTCGCGGAAATGGGCGTAAAACGTCGCCCGTCCGACATTGGCGCGGTCAATTACATTCTGCACCGTGATTTCGTCATAGTGCTTTTCCAGAATCAGCTCAATCAGTGCGTCTCCCAACATATCGCGAGTGCGACGGGTTCGCCGGTCTTTTTTCTGTTTTTCCATCATCAAGCTCCTCACGTTTTCGAACAATCCGGGCCTGGTTGTTCAGTTTGGAACAAATCCGGCCAGGCTGTTTGGTGACCTGATTTCATCTGCTGGATAGACTTACGGTCAACCTTTTATTTTTTGATATCAGAAGGACGTTGACCCATGAAACAGCAGTCAATCTATGGAATTGCTCTGATTGTCGGTTCTCTGGCCGGTGTTGTAACCCTGATTTTCCATCCATCGGGACTGAGCCACACTGCGTCACCTGATCAAATGGGGCATCTGGCTCAAGTGGCGGTGGTCACCCATGCCCTGGCGCTGGTCAGTCTTCCAATCCTGGTCTTTGGGTTTCTTGGATTTACCCTCAAACAAGGGGGAGGTCGTCCGTTGATCCAGGCTGGTTTTGTGGCCTATGTCTTTGCTTCTTTTTGGGTTTCAATTTCAGCCGTTTCCAGCGGGCTGATTGCACCACAACTCATTCGGCAAATGGTTGGAGCGGATGAATCAGCCCAGAAAGTTCTGCAAACCATTTTATCGTACAATTTCCAACTCAATCAGGGATTTGCAAAGCTCTTTGTGATTGGTTCATCCGTGGCGGTGATCCTCTGGTCAATTTCTTTGTTGAAATCAGGGACCATTCGCTGGCTGGGGATTCTTGGGTGTGTGATTGGACTGGTCAACCTGTTTGTTTTTGGTCTGGGGCATCTCCGGCTCAATGTGCATGGGTTTGGTCTGTTTACTTTTATCCAGTCAACCTGGGTGATTTTGTTGGGGGCGATGATGTGTCGAGTTATTGATTTCTTTCCAGGCGAGTCAGGTCGGATGGAATGAAAGCCTTGTGTAATCAATGGATTGCAAGGATAAAGATTACAAAAAGACTTGTCTTGACAAATCCTGTAATCAACCCTTACCCTCAACACACAGCCACAAAACATATTTTGATATTTCCTTCTGGATGTTTATGACAAATGAAGAACTTTTAGCTGCTGTTTTGACGGCACTGGATGTAAAACTTAAACCCATACAAGAAGACATTGCTCAACTCAAGGGTGATGTGAATCAACTCAAGGGTGATGTGAATCAACTCAAGGGTGATGTGAATCAACTCAAGTCCAAAATCCAAACCACGTTTAACGCAGTTCTGGATGTTGGTCGGGATGTTCGAGAGTTGAAAGCTCAATATCGTTCAATGGAAGCCCGCATGGATTTACTCGAATCACGAGTTGAGAAACTTGAAGCACGCCCGTAGTGGCTTAATGAATATTATTCTTGAATTAAGCCCGTCAGAATGTTCTGACGGGCTTTTGCATTTCAGAAACAAGATTCCAAGCTCCAAACTCTGGCCTTCAATTTGCACCTGCTCAGGATCAAAGAAATTAAATTTAACTCTCTGGTAGGAACGAAGGCGATGAATGTCAATCTTAAATCACTCATTGGTAAATTAAATCCAACGTGCCGGGCGGTGCTCGAAGCATCAGCCGGTTTGTGTATGCAACGAACCCACTACGACGTGGAAATCGAGCACTTCCTGATGAAGCTTCTGGATGTGCCCAACACCGATTGCGTCGCGATCTTTCGGGCGTTTGAAGTCAATCAGGCCCAGCTCGGACGCGATATTTTGCGGACGCTGGACCGCTTCAAGACCGGCAATGGGCGGACTCCGGCGCTCTCTCCGCGCATTCCACAACTGATTCAGGAAGCCTGGCTGGTGGCTTCGGTCGAGTTTGGTGTGACTTCCATTCGTACTGGTCACCTGCTGCTGGCACTGCTCCGAAATGAGCAACTGGCCCGTATTGGCCGCGAAACATCGCGCGAATTGCTCCAAATCTCAGTTGAACAGTTGCAGCGCAAGTTCACTGAAGTCACCGCTGGCTCGCTTGAAGCCCAGGCTGCCACAACTGAATTGAATTCACCGGCAGATCAAACTCAATTAAATTCGCAAAACCAAAATTCAATTAAATCAGCCGCGTTGGATCAATTCACGATTGATTTGACGGCGAAAGCACGCAAAGGCGATATTGATCCAGTGTTGGGCCGCGATTTCGAAATCCGGCAGGTGATTGATATTTTGACCCGTCGGCGACAAAACAACCCCATTTTGACGGGTGAAGCCGGGGTTGGTAAAACCGCGGTTGTCGAAGGGTTGGCGCTCCGGGTGGCCAAAGGCGATGTGCCCGAAATTCTGAAAAAAGTGGCGATTCGGACACTCGACCTGGGGCTCTTACAAGCTGGCGCTGGAATTAAAGGCGAATTTGAAAGCCGACTCAAGTCGGTCATTGACGAAGTGAAAGCGTCGCCGCAGCCAATCATTCTGTTTATTGACGAAGCGCACACCATGATTGGGGCTGGCGGTCAGGCTGGTCAAAACGATGCCGCCAACCTGCTCAAGCCCGCACTGGCTCGTGGGGAACTGCGCACGATTGCCGCCACAACCTGGGCGGAGTACAAAAAATATTTCGAAAAAGATGCCGCGCTGGCGCGACGCTTCCAGGTGGTCAAGGTCGAAGAACCAACCGAAGCCAAAGCCATGGTGATGATGCGAGGCATTGTTGAATCACTCGAAACCCACCACAACGTTCGGATTCTGGACGAAGCGATTGAAGCCGCCGTGAAACTTTCGCACCGTTACATTACCGGGCGGCAACTTCCAGATAAATCGGTGAGCGTGCTTGATACCGCCTGTGCCCGTGTCGCCATTGGACAGATGGCGACACCGCCAGCGATTGAAGATGCCGAACGCCAGATTGAGCAGTTGACGACCGAAATCCGTGTTTTGGAACGCGAAACCGCGACGGGTGCTGCGCATGACCAACGCATCAGCGACCTGACTGCTCAACGTGCCCAGGTCGAAGAAACGCTTTCACGTTTGAAAGATCAATTGGACAAGGAATCAGCCCTCATCAATCGAATTCGCGATATTCGAACCCACCTGGAAGCGCTTCATCACGGAGAGCCCACCTCAGACCGCGAACTGGCAAAACAAAGTCCAGACTCACTCCGCACCGATTTGCAGTGGCTCCAGGAAGAACTGGAAGCCGTTCAGGGAGAAACACCGCTGATGCAGGTTTGTGTGACCGGTCAAACCATTGCCGAAGTCATTTCCGGCTGGACTGGTATCCCGGTTGGTCGCATGGTCACCGATGAAATCAATGCCGTGCTGGCGCTCAAAGATCGTCTGGAACAACGCGTCGTGGGCCAGAGCCATGCCCTGGAAAGTATTGCCCAGCGAATTCGGACTTCACGGGCCAGTCTGACTGACCCACGGCGTCCGGTTGGGGTTTTCCTGCTGGTTGGGCCAAGCGGCGTCGGAAAAACCGAGACCGCGCTGACACTGGCCGAAACGCTCTATGGCGGCGAACGCAACCTGATCACGATCAATATGAGCGAATATCAGGAAGCCCACACCGTTTCATCGCTCAAGGGCTCGCCTCCAGGCTATGTCGGATATGGTGAAGGTGGCGTGCTGACCGAAGCCGTTCGCCGCAAACCCTATTCGGTGGTGCTGCTTGATGAAGTCGAAAAAGCCCATCCGGATGTGATGGAACTCTTTTATCAGGTCTTTGATAAAGGAATACTGGAAGATGGCGAAGGCCGCGAAATTGACTTCAAGAACACCGTGATTTTGCTGACCTCGAATGTGGCGAGCGATTCGATGATGCTGCTGTGTACCGATCCAGAAGAGCCACGACCGGAACCAGAAGTGCTGGTTGAAGCCATTCGCCCGGCACTGATCAAAACCTTCAAACCGGCCCTGCTTGGTCGAATGGTGGTTGTCCCTTATTATCCAATCGCAGATGATGTGATGCGCCAGATTGTGACGCTCCAACTGGGTCGGATTGGTCGTCGGCTGGCCGAAAATCACAATGCGGCTTTCAGTTATGACGAAGCCGTGGTGGATGAAATCGTCAAACGCTGCACCGAAGTCGAAAGTGGTGCTCGCAATGTAGATAACATTTTGACTGGAACCATGCTGCCGGAAATGGCGGAAGAAGTTCTGGCCAGAATGGCTGCCGGAGAGACCCTGGCTCAGGTTCATGTCGGTATGACTGAAACGGGTCAATTTACCTATCAGGTGCGGTAAGGAAAAACGGGTTCCGGGTTCCGGGTTCCGGGTTCCGGGTTCCGGGTTCCGGGTTCCGGGTTCCGGGTTCCGGGTTTTCGAATCAACTACAACGGGCAGAGACCAGTCTGGTTTCTGCCCGTTTTGTTTTGTATCGAAATGCAAACCAATGAGTGGTACTCTGGTGTAAGGATTCTTACCTTATATTCAATCTCACTGATCCAAGCTTTCATTCTGTCACTCCTTTCAAGGGTTCAAAGGTTTTGAACCCCACCTGCTTACGCGGGTGGTACTGACTATTTTGCTACTTTGTTATTCAGCTATGTGCAGGGGGATCAATATGATACGACGATTTTATTCATCTACTGTGGTTTTTGTGTTCAGTCTGTTACTGGTCGGGGTAGGATTTTTTTGGACAACTGGAATACCATTTCACAAGGTTGTTCTGGCGAAAAAACAATCTGCTCAGCCGGCATCCCCAACCATCACCTCCATCACACCCAATCAAACACCAAAGGGAACTGTTCCAGCCAAAATACGCATTGCGGGGACTGGTTTGGTGGCTGGTTCAAAAGTGCTTTTCAACCAGCGTGAAGTCATCGGCAAGGTAAAACCCACCACCAAAAAATTGATTATCAAAGACCTTCCGGCTGATTTGCTGGTCGAAGACCGGACCTATGACGTCGCGGTGGTCACACCAGAAGGGCTTCGGTCAAACACGGTCAGTTTTAAAGTTGGTACGGGAGTTGGTAGAACTCCGTCTGATATTGAAATTACCGAACCGAATTCGCTCCTCATCAACACGAATGCGCCGACCCAACTTCGGGTCAGGGTCCTGGATGGCACTGGCGTCGAAATTCCAAACCCATCACTCACTTTTGAAACAGAAGACCAGACGCTGGCCAGCATTACCGCTGAAGGAAAGTTGACGGCTCTGGGCCCTGGCGTGGTGGCGATTCGCATTCGCTCTGGGGAATTGAGCAAAACCTTTTCATTCCAAATCAGTTCGGTGGCGACTGTATCGTCAGGGATTTTTGCCGAGAGCGATATGGTTTTGCAGGGAACAACCATTTTTGCCTCTGATTTTGCCAATCACGTCATTCGGCGTAGTCAGGCGTTCCAACCGATGAGCGATTTTGCCGGGCGGTCAGGACTCTCAGGTGATACTGATGGAACAGGTGAATCCGCCCGCTTCAATGCGCCGCTTGGAATTGGGCTTCGCAATGGAACTGTCTATCTGGTGGATACGGCCAATCGTGCCATTCGCCAGATTGAAGTTGCTTCTGGGTCCGTGAAAACCATTCTGACCGAAGATGATCTGGTTGCTGCCGGGCTGGCGACCAGTTGGGAACCACGTGATATTGAAATTGATGGAAACGAGGACCTCTTTATCACTGATGCCGCCAATCACGTCATCTGGCAGGCAACACCCAAAGGCAACGGCTATCGGCTTGGGTTGCTGGCTGGGACTTTAGGGCAGGCCGGAACTCTGGATGGAACCGGTGTTTCAGCTCAATTTGACACGCCGCAACGACTTACGCTGGTTGGGAGGCTTCTTTCCGTCACGCAGGCCACCGACCAAATTCGTCAGGTGGCTTTACCCGGCGGGGCCGTAAAAACGATTCAATCACAGATTGGAGTGCGGCGGTCTGACACCGCTTTGCCGTTGACGGATCCGCGCGGCATTACTGCTGATGCGGATGGAACCCTGTATGTGGCGGTTCCAGGCAACGTCAAAGTCGTAACAATTGTGGATGAACAGGTTACGGTTCGGGATTTGCTGCCGCCTGGGACCGTGGCCCAACCGGTTGCGGTTGCTCTGGATGAAACCGGGTTTTATATCCTGGATCGGGCCAATGGGCAGCTCGTTCGGGCAATTTTTGGAAAACCAGCCATCACGACACTCGCCCCACCTCAGGTCACTGCGGGCAATGGAAGCACCGAAATTACCATCCAGGGGAAAAATTTCTCGCCAGGGACACAGGTTTTTGTTGGAAGTGATCCGGTTTCAATCGTCAAGGTGGTCAGCCCAACCCAGCTTCAATTTACCCTGCCGCCACAACTCTTTGGCGAATCGGTGACGATTCGGGTTCGAACTTCAGGTGGGGTGACGGCAACAACCCTGAATATCACCGGTCCCAACCGGCCAGATGCCGTTTCGCTTGAAGGTTATCCCGAAAGCCGCTCGCTCAAACCTGGGGAACAGACGACCTTTACCATCAATATTCAGCGGGTGAATTTCACCGGCAGCGTCGGGCTTTCGGTGAGTGGCTTGCCCACCGGCGTGACCGCCCAGTTTTTGCCAAATCCAGCTATTTCAGAAACCGCAAAACTGGTGGTAACCGCTTCACAGACCGTTCCGGCTGGAACTTTTTCATTGCAGGTTCGCGGAACTGCCTCTGGTGTATCGGTTCAATCAGCCGTGCTTTCACTTGGGGTCAATGTGGATGCCAGGGTGATTCTGGGGGCGACTCCGACATTCCAAACCGTAACCCAGGGGAAAGGCACCTTTTTCAATATTTCGCTCAGCCGGACAAACTACACCGGCACGGTCAATTTCTCAGTGACCGGGGCACCAGCAGGTTCAAATCCATTTTTCACGCTCAATCAAATTACTGGTAATTCCACATCGCTTCGGCTTGAGCTTCGCCCAGATGTCGTACCCGGAACCTATCAACTTAAAATCGAAGGAACTGGTGCTGGTGAAATCAATGTGGTGCCAGTGGTCGTGACCATGCGGGTGCTGCCGATCCAGCCAAGTGTCAGGCTTATTGTGGAGCCGCCGCAATGGTCAGTGCTGGCCGGGCAGGGAACGACCTATCTCGTGATTTTGAATCGAACCGAGTACCTGTTGCCGATTCGGTTGAAGCTTGAACAAATCGGAGGCAGCCAGGATGCTGGGGTTGAAGCCGTCCTGGGTGGAAATGACACCACCGCGTTTCGATTACCAGCCTTTGTGACTTCATCTCCTGAAACTCCACCTGGTGCCTATCGGTTTCGAATCACGGGAACGGCTGAAGGGGCAATCATTTATGACTCGAATGATTTTGTATTTAATGTTGTCCCGCCCCCACCGATTGTTCAGTTGAGCGTGGATCCATTAAGCCAAACGGTTGTCCAGGGCCAAAGCACCAGCTATGACGTGACGATTACCAAAGTCAATTATACCGGTGACGTCGCGTTGATCATTTCGGGTGAGATTCCCCCAGGTACCCAAATTGCCCCCACCCCAACCGGTTTTCAAGACCGCGGCCTGTTGCAGGTCAGAACCAGTGCTGATACCCCGGTGGGAGAATATCAACTATTCCTCAATGGACTGGCCGATGGTGTTGGTATCCAGTCCATTCCTTTCCGCTTGATTGTCGAAGCCCCTTCTGGCGTGCCACGACCTTAATACAAGGGCTGAAGACTCGCAGGCTCGGGGCAACTGAAGGGATGAGGGATGAAGGATGAGGGATGAAATCAAGGGATGAGGGATGAAGGATGAGGGATGAAAGAAAACCAATTCTTCAACCCGATGTTTTCAGCCCGCTTTCTTCAGCCCGACTTCTTCAGCCTTGAGCCCTAAACCGAAAATCCAGTCGAATTCAGGTTAAACCAAATTCGGCTGGATTTTTTTGATAAACAGATTGTGACCTGCTCAGGCTTTATTGGATTGCACAACTTTTCGAATCAATCCAATTTTTTCCATGCCCCAAATCAAATAGGCGGAAGGGTCAATCTCCCACCAGTGGAAGTTATGAATGGCCGCTTTCGGGTGAAAATGGTGGTTGTTGTGCCAGCCTTCACCGAGGGCCCATAACCCAACCCACCAGACATTTCCGCTATTTTCACGGGTGTCGTGTGGCCGACTCCCCCAGCGATGGCAAACGCTGTTGACGCACCAGGTCGCGTGCCAGACCCAAATGGTGCGCAGCACACCGCCCCAAATCACACCAGCCCAGCCATCAACGGCAAAACAGATGATCATGGTGAGCACCCACGGGAGAAGTGGGCTAAAACCACCGGTGCCACGGTCAAGCCAGTTAATAAACCGGTCAGAGGCCAGATCCCGAGCCAGTATCCGATGGCGGGACAGTGAGGAACGCACCAGCATCCAGCCCATATGGCCATGGAAGAAGCTATCCTTGGGTGAATGTGGATCTTCATCACGGTCACTTGCGGCATGGTGCTTTCGGTGTAATCCGACCCACCAGACTGGACCCCCTTGCAAAGCTGCCGTGCCAAGAAACGCCCACAGACGAAGCAGAAACTTGGAGCATTCAAACCCACGATGGGCCAGCAGGCGATGAAACCCAATGGTAATCCCAAACCCGGTCAATAAATAAAAAGCCACGAAAAGTGCCAGTGAAGTCCAGGTTGGACGCACAAAAAATGCCGCGAATGCAGCCAGATGAACCAAAGAAAAAACCGTAATATTGACCCAATTTAAGCGGGGACGGACGGAAACAGTAGCAGCAACTGAACTCATAAACTCGCCGATCTGCTCAACGACCCTCCAAAAAAGAGCGGTCACAAGCACAAAAAGATAATATTCAGAGAAAAGCGTCCACGGACGTCTCTGGGGAAACTCAAGATTCTATGACTGAGGTAACTGTTGCGAAGCGATTCAAGAGGGGCAACCTGACAACTGAGGAAAGGATCACCAAAATGATTGAATCTTTTCTCAAAAGAGCCTGCCAACAATACTGGATAGCGCTGCTTTTGCCAAGAGAGAATCGAGGTGATTGGCGGCTGGAATTGAAGAAAGTGGGACTGAAAAAACCAGGGCTGAAAACATCGGGCTGAAGACATCGGGCTGAAGAAGGCGGGCTGAAGAATTGGTTTTATTTCATCCCTCATCCTTCATCCCTCATCCCTTGATTTCATCCCTCATCCTTCATCCCTCATCCCTTGATTTCATCCCTCATCCTTCATCCCTCATCCCTTCTTTTGCTCCGAGCTTGCGAGTCTTCAGCCCGAGGTTTTATCGGCTAACCCAACCAGTCCAAGCAACAACAGGATACCGCGTTGAAGGCTGAGTTCGCGTTCGGTAGGTTCATACCACTCATCGAGTGTATGACATCCGTTGCAGCGTCCTCCTGCTCCAATTGTAATTGCGGGGATTGAAAGCGAGATCGGCAAATTTGAATCCGTCGAAGAACAATCCAGCAACGGACGACAGCCGCAAATCATGGTCGCCGCCTGAGCCAGCCGGACCAGTCGGGCGGTGGTTGGTGTTTCTCCTGAAGGCCGATTCCCCATTGGGGTCACGGTCAACTTGAGCCGGGTTCGGCTAAGGGCTGCCGACCGCTCTTCTTCTTCCCAGGCTTGTTTGACTGCCTCACGCAGATGCTGTTCCAGATGATCCAGCTCACCTTCGGAAACTGACCGTAGATCAACTTCGCACCGGGCTGACCGAGGGATGGTGTTCACCGAGGTGCCGCCTTCGACCACACTGACGCTGTAGGTTGTTCGCGGAATCGTGGGTGGATGATAACTCGTCATGTAATGAATGAATTTTCCAAGGGCATGGACCGGGTTCACAATCCCGTAATCGCCCCACGAATGACCACCGGGACCTTCAAATTTGACTTCATAGCGCCGTGAGCCAAGTGCCTGATGGGTAATGCGCTCGATTCCCGGCCCGTCATAGGCAATAAATTCAGTGATTTGTTTGCCATAGGGGTTTTCCTGAAACAGGTATCTGACACCCCGTAAATTTCCTGGACCTTCTTCACCAACCGTACCGACAAACAAAATTGACTGTTTAGTTTTCAAAGGGGCCTGGGTGAAACATCGGGCCAGGGTCAGTACGCCAGTCAGGCCGCTGGCATTGTCACCAATACCAGGTGCGTACAGTCGGCCATCCCGCTCATGGACCGTCACATCCGTTCCTTCCGGGAACACACTGTCCACATGGGCGGCCAGTGCCAGAAATGGTCCGGTTCCATCGGGATCATTTACCCCCGGAAAAACGCCCAGTACGTTTCCTTCTTCATCAATATGGGCATGAACGAGCCCAAATTCACGAAACCGGTTCAGCACATAGGTTGCCCGTTGATGCTCTTTAAATGGCGGGGCCGGAATTTCATTCACCGTAATGAGTTCGCGTGTTGCCTGATCGGCTGTTTCATCAAGGTACTGAAAAGCCCGTTTGACGGCAGGCTCCTGCATTAAGTCACGCAAGTGGTTGGTCACTTCAGTTGATTGAAAGGCAAATGACGGCATGCGGAAGAGTGAAAATGACATAGCAGCAAAATGAAGAGAATGAAGAATTGAGAATGAAGAATTGAGAATGAAGAATGATCTGAATTTCGCCCAAAATAGCACCCTGTTGCTCCAAGATTAGTGCCGACCAGTCCGGGACCTTGCTCGCAACGGGAAATTTCGTCGAGCCGTACCTGGCATCAAACTTCACCACATGCTCTCGATGACTCCCACAAAACTGACTTCCATCTGGGCTTTTATGTCCTTTATGTCCTTTATGTCCTTTATGTCCTTTGGTTCTGGCTCAATCAACTGCATTTGAGAGCCAAACTGAGCAAGTGGTCAGTAAGTACCTTACCGAAAATTTCCAGACATTTTGAACCACGAAACACACGAAATACACGAAAAGAATCAAATACTTACCAAATTCAATATCTCAGGAAATTTATGACAAGGTACTTATTTTGGGCGAAATCTGGGGAATGAAGAATTGACCCAAGATTCTACAATAAATGTGCTCTAAACTATTTTTGTTTTAAAATCAATGGTTTAGAAGTCTTCAGCAAGCAAAAACGAGCAATTTCCTCATTCTTCATTCTTCATTCTTCATTCTGCCTTTTGCTTCATTCTTCCTTAAAGCTCCATTGGTCAAGGATATCCATGGCCTGTTCAACTGTGGCGACGCATTGCACAAGGTTGACGTCAGCTTCTGAAACAACCAGGTTTTGTTTGAAGGCTTCAACAATTGGGGGCCAGCAGTCACCAATCAGGATCAGAGGGCGTGGAGGAATAACCCCAGTATACAGTTTGTTCCAGACCAGAGAAATTTCAGTTACCGTTCCCATCCCGCCACGGAGCGCCATATAGGCGACTGATGACTGAATCAATTTTTGCAGCCGGGCATAAAAATCATCAGTTGGCCAGGTTTCTTTGAGAAAAGGGTTGGGCTTGCCTTTCAACTGGCTCAGCGTAACACCGACCACATGCCCGTCCACTTCGTGAGCGCCCCGGCTGATGGCTTCCATCACCCCGGCATATCCGCCAGTGCAGACTGTATACCCAGCTTCAGCCAGACTCCGGCCTAGCTGGAGCGCCTGGTTATATTCGAGTGTTTCCGGCGAACAGCGAGCCCCGCCAAAAACAGTGATCATCGGAGCGGTTTGGTGGCGATGTGGATGGCTCATGATGTCGGCTTACCTATTGAAATCAGGGGAAATGGATTGGAATGAAGAATGAAGCCTTGTTAATACCATTTTAGAATGAAGCTATCGTATCAGAGAACAGTTAAATTATTTGATCAAATAGAGTTAGTGGACTGCTGACTACGATCTACTGACTACAAACTGGTATAAGTATATGCTATTCAATGAAATAGCTTTTTCATCATTCATAATTCATTTTAGCGATGAGGAGCGGCTGAGTCAGCTTCTTCCAGTATTTGATGTTCAAGTTGACGGGACTCACAAATAATACATTCAAAAATGCGTTGCAAGGCGTCGGGTTTGAGCGGTCCAGGGTTGGTCGTCCGAATCCGCGCATGGATTTGTGCTTCTCGTTCTGGAATATGAACCGGAAGGTGGGCCATCTGCTTCAACCGGGCAATTTCGGCGACAAACACCGCGCGCTGGTTGATCAGTTTGACCAGTTCATCATCTATTGCATCAATCTGTTCTCGCCAATGTTGAAGATCCATAATTTCGGGCCACAAAAATGACCAGTCAGCCAGAACGCACATTGGTTCTGGAAGTACAGGTTTGACTGACAGGATAAAGAAGATGATTGAGAGGGAGGTGGTCGCGTTTTCAAACGATACGCACCCTGGTTTCAGAAGGCAAGGCCGCCAGGTGACCAAAATGACAAGGTGACCAAATGACAAATGACAAGGTGACAAGGTGACAAGGTGACAAGGTGACAGGGTGACAGGGTGACAAGGTGACCAGAGGAAGAGGACTGTCCAAATTTTTCTGTAACCAGTCAATTTAACCTGGAAAAACCAGGTGATCGGCTTATCTAAGCTTGAAAAACGAGCTAAAAATCCAGTTTAGCCATTTAAACAAAAAACTGAAAAGTCTCCAGAGGAAAAAGCATCATTTTGGTATTTGTCACCTTGTCACCTTGTCACCTTGTCAGTTGTCACCTTGTCACCTTGTCACCCTGTCACCTCTGTGGCATCTCGCCCCACCCGATACAAGTTTGCCTCAGGTACAACCGTGAATCATCGAATCGCACAGTTGGTTGATTCGCTTACTTCTTTGGAACGAAGCAGTTGTAGCCATTGGCCAGTTCTTGGAATGATTGGCACGACAGTTGCTCTTATGCCTGGCGAAAGAAGAAATTGATGTTTGGAAATGCTGATGAAGACGATTCGGTGTGGGAACTATAAGCCTGGTTTGGTCTATACAGGTTTTGCTAGACACAACTCAGGTGAGTGCCGCCGCCGTCAAAAAACAAAATCTTTTAACATCGTCGAGGAGACTCAACTGTATGCGAACATTTTCATTTCGACAGGTTTTATTGATTGTTTTGCTGGCTGTGGCTGCCAATACCATTGTCTCACATACCTTGATCGAGTATCGAACCCGGCCAACATGGGCAGCCTCGCCGGTGACTACGCCCGCCCGTGAAATCACCAGTCCAACGGTTGCCTCAGATGAGCAAAACAACGTGGAAATCTACCGCCTGGCCAGTCCGGGTGTCGTTCACATTACCAGCACGGTGAATGTTCAGAGCTTTTTTGGGGCGGTTCCCCAGCAAGGAACCGGTTCCGGGTCAATTATTGATGAGAAAGGACATATTCTGACCAATTATCATGTCGTGCGGGATGCCAATAACCTCGATGTGACGTTGTCTGACAAGAGTACCTACAAGGCGCGTCTGGTGGGAGCTGATCCAGATAATGACCTTGCAGTTATCCAAATTGATGCTCCGGTCAATAAGTTGAATGTCATGCAACTGGGGACATCCGGCAGTCTCGAAGTCGGTCAAAAAGTACTGGCCATTGGAAACCCCTTTGGGCTGGATCGAACTTTGACCACCGGTGTCATCAGCGGGTTGAATCGCCCACTTCAGACTGAAGACGGACGTACCATCGAAAATGTGATTCAGACGGATGCTTCAATTAACCCTGGGAATTCCGGTGGGCCGCTGCTCAATAAATTTGGTCAGATTATTGGAATCAACACCGCTATTTACAGTCCAACCGGCTCCAGCGTTGGGATTGGGTTTGCCGTGCCAATTGACACGGCGAAACAGATTATTCCGGAACTGATTGCTTCAGGGAAAATTCGACGTGGCTACCTTGGCGTGACCACGGCGCCGCTGACTCCGAAAATTGCCGAACAATTTAATGTCCCAACCAAACAGGGTGTCGTGGTAGTCAGCGTTCAACCAAACAGCCCGGCCAGTCAGGCTGGATTGCTGGGAGTCCAACAAGATCAGGATCAACTGGGTGATGTGATTGTAAAAGCTGATGGGAAACCAATCGAAACGCCTGATTCACTGGTCAAAACGATTGGAACCCGCAAACCAGGAGACCGCGTGACCTTAACCGTGCTGCGTGATGGGCGTGAACGTCAGGTCGAAGTCACGCTGGCTGATCGCCCGCTCCAGATTTCTCAAAATCGCCCCCAACAACGCGTCCAGCCTCGGGGCAATTTGTTTGATTGGTTTCGCAAATAAGCCTGAAGAATGAAGAATGAAGAATGAAGAATGAAGGGGTGAAATTGAGATTTTAAAATCAGCCACTCACCGGCAGCAGATTCAGCGACTGAAATTCGGGGAGGTTGATAAATCGTTTGTTTCCAATAAAATTTTTTCAACCCTTGACTGGCATCACGAATCATCAGGTGGTTTCTCAATTCTTCATTCTTCATTCTCAATTCTTCATTCTTCTTCATTCCAGCATGGGGTGATGGTGTGATGTCACCGGTAACAACTCAGGAAAAAAACAGAAAACTTTTTTGGAGAAGGATGAAAATTGTTTGTTTTGCCGGGCTGGTTTGTATTCGCCTGGCTACCTGTGCCCGTCATAAACCGGTTGAGGAGATTGTCACCATCAATGCTGGTCGCCCAATCGTAACCGAGCCAGTTTCAGTCTCCCTCAACTCACCTTCTGCTCAAATATCCCCCCAGGTCTCAACCATTGAACTGATCGGTGATTATCTGGCTGAAACCACGGTGTATCTTCAAGAAGAACAACAGCTTGAAGCTCTGACCACCCTGACGAAAGCGGAACAAGTCACTCGCCAGATGATGGATGAGAACCAGACAAAAGGTCCATTTGAAATATCGTTGCAAACTCTGATTCAAGAGCAAGAGCAAACTGAGCGTGAAATCCGTGGAGGCAATATTGAGGCGGCACTCCAAAATCTTGACCGTCTGTCACAAAGCCTGAGCCAGCTTGAATCGTCAATGCTCCCAGATCTTCAAGGGGCTCCGCCGCCAGCCATGGCTGTTTCCCGCAAGTAGTCTCCGGTGGTGGCTACAAAAGCGGCGTCAAGCCGCCGCACTCCATTAAGTTTCTCCATCCAGCTTGATTCCAAAGCGTTCGGCCATTCGATACAGCGTCCGGCGATCAATTCCCAAAATCTCAGCCGCACGGGTCCGGTTACCGCCAACCTGTTCCAGGACGTGAAGTAAATAGCGACGTTCCAGTTCATCCAGCGTTGGAAGGTCCGCATACAGCACAAGCAGCGGCGATGGTGATCGGGTAGCTCGATGCCGGAGTTCGCTGCTTTGTAATTTGGGCGGCAGGTCTTCTGGGGCGATTTCATTGCCACGGGCGTGAAGGGCGGCATATTCAACCGCTGCTTCAAGTTCACGCACATTTCCCGGCCAGTCATATGCCACAAAAATAGCCAGGGCCGACTCTGAAACCCGGAGTCGGCGACCAACCGAGACCGCCGCCTTTTGTAGAAACCGCTCGACCAAAACCGGAATATCCATTCGACGGTCACGCAGGGGAGGGACATTCAGGGTGACCACACTCAGCCGATAAAACAGATCTTCGCGAAAAGTACCGGCTTTCACTTCTTTTTCCAGGTCGCGATTGGTCGCCGCCACGATGCGGGCGTCCACTTTGGTCGTCCGTGACGACCCAACCCGTTTAATTTCACCTTCCTGGAGCGCCCGCAGAAGTTTGACCTGCAAGGCGGGTGTCGTTTCCCCAATTTCATCGAGAAACAAGGTGCCACCTTCGGCTTCTTCCCAGAGACCTTTGCGATCACTGGCGGCACCTGTAAATGCTCCTCGAACGTGGCCAAAGAGTTCGGCTTCCAGCAGGGTTTCGGTCAGCGCGCCGCAATTCACGGCAATAAATGGTTTATCAGAGCGAGGACTATGCGTGTGAATTGCACGGGCGACCAGTTCCTTCCCCGTGCCGGATTCGCCCGTAATCAGAACCGTTGATCGTGCCGGAGACACCCGCGCAATTTCCTTATACAACTCAATCATTGCCGGGGCTCGCCCAACCATGCCGGAACCGGCATACCGTGCCAGCAGTGATTCGGAATCAGGTGCGGAACCTGCCTGGTTTTTTTGGCTGTGGTGTTCAAGG
This sequence comes from Acidobacteriota bacterium, assembly GCA_016208495.1. NCBI lineage: Bacteria > Pseudomonadati > Acidobacteriota > Acidobacteriota bacterium. Next base: position 27,415 of record JACQXX010000063.1, read on the forward strand.
GCACGGCTGGCCGTGGCAATCACTTCGTCCACTTTGAACGGCTTGGAAATAAAGTCCCAGGCGCCCTCGCGTGAGGCATCCACCGCTGTTTCCAGGGTGCCAAACGCCGTGACCAGAACCACCGGGCAGCGATCCCGAAACTGCCTGACCAGATCCAGGCCGGTTTGCGCTGCCTCTAAATTAAAATCGGTAATCACCAAATCAAACTGTTTTTTCTGAAACAATTGAATGGCCTGCTCCGGGAGTTGAGCGGTTTCAACCTGCCAGCCCTGATCGGTCAAAATTTCTTTGAGCAATTCACACGATGCCGGATCATCATCAATGACAAGTATTTGTTTCATATGAGTTTAGTGAAGACGTGAAAAATAGCGAGATAGTGAGTAGCGAGTAGCGAGTAGTCAATCAAATCCAGTGTACTCAGATTGAGGTAATTGATAACAATTTATCGCTGACAAGATAAGATCAGTTGAAGGATCAACCAAATTTGAGATGTTTGGTTTACTACTCGCTATCTCGCTACCTCGCTACCTCGCTATTTCGCTATCTCGCTATTTCGCCCATTTAATTCAGGACACCTTCAACACCAATGTGGCTTTGGATTGAAAAGACCGGTTTCCATGGGTACTTGTGCATATCCAGAAATGTCCGGCATTCGACCGGTACATAGAGTTTGATTTCATGGCCAGCGGCTGAAATATCAACCCGGATGGTGTTTTCAAATAGCGGTTCGCCTGAAGCAAGCCCGGTGACACAGGAAAACGGGATGAGCAACGGCGGATGTGCAATTCTGAAAAAGAGTAAAGGTTCAATATAAATTCCTTGATTGCCAAGGGTTACATTGAGACAACGTTTATAGCGGGTCCGGGAATTGATAAAGGCTGAACACCGTGGATAGGTCGTTCCCGGAGGACGACGTTCGCACCCGTAGTGTTTGGCAATGGTCGCCCATCCGGATTGAGCCAGAAGCACAAAGATCGAACTCCAAAACAGGGGAAAGACCACCAAAACTGCCAGGAAAATTACAATTGAAGGCCACATGAGGATTGCCCTTGTTCAAATTGGAAAAGAAAGCCGGAAACACGTTCCTTGCCCAGGGGTGCTTTCGACATCAATTTGACCGTGGTGGTCGCGCATGATCTGGTGAACCACAACCAGTCCAAGGCCAGTTCCACGACCTTTTTCTTTGGTGGTATAGAGCGGATCAAAGATCCGGGCTCGAACCTCATCCGTCATTCCACACCCAGTATCAATCACGGAAACAACCACTTGCAATGGGTCACCGCAGTCTGATGATTTGAGTTCGGTTTGAATCGTCAGCGAACCCCCCTCTGTCATGGCATCCATTGCGTTGTTGATCAGGTTGAAAAAAACCTGCTGGAGTCGGTCAGGATTTCCCATCACGGCTGGGAGCGGGGATGTAAAGTGGGTGATCAGGTGAATATCACGTTGGTGAAGGGTTGGCGTCACCACGTCAATGATTCGGTTGAGCAGGGTTTCAAGATCAACCGGGGCCACTGGTGTGGCTTCTGAGCGGGTCCGATCCAGCATGGACCGCACAATGCGCTCAATCCGCGCAATCTGAATATTGATGGTTTCAAGCCGTGAGAGGGCTTTCGGGTCTTGTTTGAGGTTGTTTTGCAGAAGTTGCACGTGCCCACTGATCAGGTTGAGCGGTGTCCCGACTTCGTGGGCAAACTGGGCGGCGGTTTGACCTGCCACCGCCAGACGCTCCATTTCCGAAAGGCGGCGTGAGAGTTGCCATAATTCACGGTTGGCCGATTCCAGTTGCTGGTTGCGTTCAGAAAGTTCCTGGGTCGCTTCGTTCACCTGTTCCTGGAGCAGCAGTTTTTGGGCTTCGCGTTCCTCAGTCATCTGCCGGACTCGCTGAATCATTCCATTAAAATTTCGGGTCAGGAGGCCAAGTTCATCAACCCTGGTTTCCGAGATTTCAACGGCCAAATTGCCGGCTTCCACTTCATTCATGGCCTGTAAAAGTTGTCCAATCGGACGATAAATCAGGCGGTCAAAGAGCGTGAATGTTCCAATCGTAATCACCATGACCGCGCCCAGGGCAATCCAAATTGACATTTTTTCCGACTGGGCGGCAATGGAGGGCGTGTCGTCAAGTCGTTCGATCAACTCGACGGCACCGCTTAACCTGGAGCCGGTAAACACCGGGGCAAAGACTCGATACAGCGAGGCATGGGTGCCTTCGGGGCGTTGTTGAACGGTCCGCGACGGTAATCCGCTGCGCAGCAAGGTGATTGTTTCTTCAGGGATATTCTCGGACGGAGCTTCGCCGGCAGCGGCCACTTTGACATACACCGCCCCGACCCGTTCCCAGATGCGAACGGCATTGACGCCGGAGCGGGCATTTTGCATTAAAACCACCGCCCGCTCCAAAATTTGGGGATCGCGTGGGTAGGGAAGCTGACTGATTTGCGAAGCCAGAAAACTGGCCTGGAGTTCAGCTCGGGCACGCTGTTCATTGCGGAGGAGTTCCGCCGTGTGCGAACTGCTGATGAATCCGCTCAAAATCAACACCGCAACTGTGATGGCCGAGGTGAGGAGTGTGGTTTTTTGATGCAATTTAAGTGGTGGCATATTCTTTGGGGCTGAGGGCTGAGGGCTGAAGACATCGAGCTGAGAAAATCAGGGCTGAGGGCTTGGGGCTGAAGAAGATAGGCTGAAGTCTTTGGATTGAATTGCTTCTTCATTCTTCATTCCCTAAATTTCGCCCAAAATACTGATCTCTTCCCTGGGTTTGGTGATGTCCAGAGGGTTGATTGAGCCAAAACCAAAGGACATAAAGGACATAAAGGACGAAAAGGACCTGGTGGAAGTCAGTTTTGTGGGAGTGACCAGGAGAGTTCGGTACAGTGTGAGAGCGGTCATCGCTTGACCGACGCTCCATTGGCGAGCGATGTCCCGGACTGGTCGGCACTGATCTTTGATCAAGGTGGTGCTATTTTGGGCGAAATTCAGGTCATTCTTCATTCTCAATTCTTCATTCTCAATTCTTCATTCCGCTCTTCATCTTCAGCCGTTTTCTTCAGCCCGAAGTTCTTTTATGATGTCGGTACATCATTGACAAGGGATGAAGCATCCATCGTGCCACGTCTCTTCTCAATTCAAGTTGTTCATTTCACATAATCATTCATTTTGACGCCAGACTATCAAGGCTCGGCGTCACAACCTGTGTATTGCACCTTTCGAAGGAGTTTGTATGTTGCTCAAAGCACGTCGTGCCGCGTGGGGAACCGCGCTGATCTGCCTGGTATTGTTCGCTCTCCCGTTTTCAAGTCTCTTTTTATATCCCGTATCCGCCGGACAAGCGAAGAAAGATGATGATGGTCGCAAACGCGTGGCGGTCATTCCCCAGGATGATAGCCGCACCTGGACCAAAGACATCACCGTTGCTTCGCTTGAAGACGCCCTCAAGAAAACCGGTCGGTTCACAATCCTCACCCGTTCTGAACTCGATGCCGTGATGTCGGAACTCAAAATTGCCAATTCCGATGTCGTCAACCCAAAAGACGCCGTTCGCATCGGCAAGGCGCTCTCGGCTCAGTATGTGATCCTCGCCCGTTGCCTGGGTGTGGAAAACAAGTCGAAATCTGGCGGTTTTGGGGGCATCAAAATCGGCAGCAGTGAAATGACCTGTGCCCTTCAGATGCAGATGATCAACACGGAAACGACGGAAATTCTGGCCTCGGAATCCTACAACAAAAAGAAAAAGACCGGGTCGTCGTTCTCTGGCACTTTTGGCGCCTCAAAGGATGCGGATGCTGACACGTTGAAAGCCTTTACCGAAGCTGTCAGCGAATCTGCCACTGACTTTGCCGAAAAACTGGCTCTCGCCACCCCGCTGGAAGGTCTGGTGGTACTGGTCAAAGCCGACCGGGTCGCCATCAATGCCGGCGCTGATAAAGGCGTGGTTGAAGGCCAGGAATTTGAAGTCATGATCGAAGGCGACCCGATCACGGATGAAAATGGAAACACCATTGGCTATGACCGAACCAAAGTTGGCGTGATCCGCGTGGTCCAGGTCGAACCCAAGCTGGCCTGGTGTACGCTGGTTCAAACCTTTGACGCCAAGGGCACACCGGATGCCGCACCAAGCACCAGCCGAATCGAAAAATTCCATAAGGTCCGCCAGATTGGCAAAGGCCACCGCTAAAGAGATGGGTCAGTACCACCTGCGTAAGCGGGTGGGTATTTTCCCAGTCGAAATGGCGATACTGACAAATCCTTTTCGTCATAAGGGCACAGGTTGAGACTGTGCCCGTTTGTTATTTTCCGAAGGAGGAAGTAGTTGTGAAACCATTGATGAAGTATGCAACCCTCGCGCTTGTCATCCTGCTCGGATGGGCCATGTCAGCCCAGGCTGAAACCCTCAAACGTCGTTACACACTGCCCTTTAAAGGTGGAGCGATGCGCACTGCCTCTCGCAGTCAGGCGCTCAATCAAGCCAAACAACGCTTTTTAGCCGATTTTCTCAAAGACAAATTTTCGGAAACCGTTATTCAAGAACATCAAGAAGAAATTGATATTGCCCTTGATCCGCCAACTGATTACGTGCTCGATTTTCAGGTGAAATCAGAAAAAATTAATCCTGACGAAACTCAAATCACTCTCACGGTGGAAGGAAACCTGGATTTGCCCAAAATGGTCGCCGCCCTGGTCAATAACGATGTGTTGAGTTTTGGCGACAAGCCGCCACGGGTGATGGTTATTCCAGCCGGGAGTTTTACCGATCCGCTCACCGCAAAAAAACTGCGGGCCATGATTTATGACCAGCTCAAACAGGCTGGCCTCCAGCCAGTGGCCTTTGAAGGCATTACCGAAGTGACCGCCGCCCAGATCAAATCGTCTCCGGAAGGCGTGCGGATGTTGGCCAAAAAAGCGCTTGAGTACAAAGCTGATTACCTGATGCACTTTGATGTCGAAGCCGATAATCGTCCGTTTAGCCAGGGCGGGTATGTCTGCGATGCCAATTTCATCTACACCTTGATGCGGCCCTATGACAACACCATCCTCGGTGAATCGCTGTTTTCAGAGCGCGGAGGCGGAAATTCATCAATGGTGGCGTTTACCAATGCCCTTGAAACCGTGAAGGATCAACTGGTGCTGCAAGCGGTTGGCCAGCTCTTTCGGTCAGTTTTTGAAGACAGCGATGTGATTACCGACACCAAACAGCTCAAAAATGCGTTTACCCTGACCGTCTTCTTTAAAGATAACCCCGGTCAGGTTCAGGCAATTATTGATGGTTTGCAGGCACTTGGCGCCAATGTCCAGCTCGGTGTTGGTGCCGGGGCAGGTGACCGGCTGCAAATTGAAACCACGATGGATCAACTGACGCTGTATAACTACCTGAATGACCAAACGTTTAGTGCGAATGGAGTGAAATTCAAGTCGCCAGTGGTGGACTATACTGAAAACACAATTTCAGTTGAAATCGTCAAAGTCGGGGCGCCGGCGAAAAAACCGGTTGTCAAAAACACCCCACCACCTCGGAAGGAGCAGCAGGCTGACCTTGGTTCAACCGGCAAAAAAGGGAAACCCATCATTTTGAAGCTCAAAGGAAACGTTCGCCCACCGTCATTTGCGTAGTCGGGCTGAAGAAAACGGGCTGAACAAACCAGGGCTGAGGGCTGAAGACATTGGGCTTGGGGCTGAGGGCTGAAGAACTGATTTTATTCATCGCTTGCTTTGCTCCGAGCTTGTGAGTCTTTCTACCCCAAGCCCCAAGCCTGGTTTTCAGTTCCAAGCCCTGGTCTGAATTCCACTAAGCCCGGTTTACGAACCGCATGGTTCGAATGCTATAATCCTGACCCTCTGCCTTCATTTTATATTTCGCATACCGCCAGGAATCATCCGGTCATAAAATTTTCCGATGCAGAGACACCATCAGAGCCAAGGGTTGAAGGAGACATTTGTGAATCAACAGGCAGACGTAGCGACTCGAATGAGCAAGGCCGAAACGACCCGCCAGTTACGCCAGTTAGAAGAATCAATTGAATCAGTTATTCGTGGTAAACGTGAAGTTGTCCGTCTGGCGCTGATGACGTTGCTAGCCGGAGGTCATCTTTTAATTGAAGACGTTCCCGGTGTCGGCAAAACAACGCTTGCCCAGGCGATGGCTAAATCATTTGATTGTTCTTTTCAACGCATTCAATTTACCAGTGATCTGCTCCCGTCCGATATCGTGGGCTTGAATGTGTTCAATCAACAAAACAACCAGTTCGAGTTTCGTCCAGGCCCTATTTTCGCCAATGTGATTCTGGCGGATGAAATCAACCGGACAACGCCCAAAACCCAAAGCTGTCTGCTTGAAGCCATGTCTGAAGGGCGGGTCACCGTTGAAAATCGAACGTTTCATCTGCCCCAACCTTTTATCGTGCTGGCGACCCAAAATCCGGTTGAGCACCATGGCACTTATCCCTTGCCTGAGTCTCAGCTTGATCGCTTTTTGGTGCGGTTACGGATCGGCTATCCGGATGCCAAAGAAGAAAAGCAGATTCTGCTCAGTCAGATGCAGGTACACCCAATCGAAGCTCTGACTTCAGTCATGCACTCAGATCAAGTGGTTCACTTTCAGGAAATTACCCGAAACATTCAGGTGGATGACACACTGGTGGATTACCTGCTGCGAATTATCAACGCCACCCGCGAATCGGAACTTCTGGAACTCGGGGTCAGCCCACGTGGCAGTCTGGCGCTGTTTCGGGCGGCTCAGGCCATGGCGGTACTCGACGGACGGGACTTCTGTTTACCGGACGATATCAAACAAATTGCGATTCCAGTCCTTTCACATCGGGTGATGATCAACCCGCATTATTCGAGTGGTCGTCGCCAGACAGATGAAGCCGAGTCCGCACTGGAAGAAATTTTAAAAGGCGTTGCTGTTCCAGTCTAAGGAAATTGGGTTCGGGGTTGGGGGTTCGGGGTTCGGGGTTCGGGGTTCGGGGTTCGGGGCTTCGGGGTTCCGGGTTCCGGGTTCCGGGTTTTCCGGGTTCCGGGTTCCGGGTTCCGGGTTTTCGGATTTATGTCCTTTTCGTCCTTTTCGTCCTTTTCGTTATTTCTCTAACCTCTAACCCCAAACCCTGAACCCCAAATCCTGAACCCCAAACCCTGAACCCCAAACCCTGAACCCCAAACCCTGAACCCCAAACCCTGAACCCCAAACCCTGAACCCTGAACCCTGAGCCCTGAACCCTATCTTTCATGGTAGTTTCAACCTCATCTCAACCAGATTCTTTACTTTATGCCCTGGCCGCCAGCGATACCGTTCGTTGCGTGACGGCGGTAACCACCCATCTGGTGCAGGAAGCCTGCAACCGTCACCTGACGTGGAAAACAGCCTCGGTTGCACTGGGCCGGGCCTTGACCGGCGGTGCACTGATTGCCAGTCAGCTCAAGGAGTTGGAACGGTTGACCCTCCAGTTTCAAGGACGCGGGCCGCTTGGTTCAATCACGGTTGATGCTGATGCCCACGGGCGGGTCCGTGGGTTCATCCAAAACCCCCAAACTGATGTGCCGCTCCGAGAAGATGGCAAGTTTGATGTCGGCGGCGCGGTTGGGAAGGGCGTGTTGCACGTGATGCGGGATGCGGGTTTTGAAATCGGCTTTATGAAGGATCCGTATCGAGGATCGGTGCCGCTGGTTACCGGCGAAATCGCGGAGGATCTGACCTTCTATCTGACCAACTCCGAACAAATCCCGTCGGCCATGGGGCTTGGTGTCTACATGGATCGTGGGAGCGGGCACGTTCGGGCGGCGGGTGGTTTTCTGGTTCAGGTTTTGCCTGGAACCAGTGATGAGGTAATTTCACATCTGGAGCAGGCCATTCTCCAGGCTCCCCCGAGTACGGAACTTGTCAGTGCCGGAGCCAAACCGGAAGATATTATGAACATTATTCTGGGCGGGATGGATTACCGGGTTCTGGCTGAAAAACCGCTCAAATTTGAATGTACCTGCTCATATGAACGTGCCCTGACGATTATTTCAGCTCTGGGAGATGTCGAAGTCTGCGACATGCTCGAAAAAGATGGGCAGGCTGAAATGACCTGCCACTATTGCAACGCCGTGTATCATCTTGATGCGGAAACCCTTGCCCGTATTTTGAGCGGCGAGATTTGACTTGTTCAGTAGCTTAGGGACTGTAAACATACAACTTCCCGTTTTTATCGAAAGTCACCCGGAGAGATCCAATTTCAGAACAGGAAACCACGAAATACACGAAAAACACGAAAAAGAAATCCAAAGACTTCAATGGGGTCTGAGCTTGTGTCAGAGGTACTTATCCCATTCTGCAATAAATACCTTGTATATTGGGACGGCTAAACTATTGAAAAAACCGTATTTTCCTGAACCCTGAACCCTGAACCCTAAATGGTAGAAAAACCCTGATTCGCTCAGGGTTTTCTTTTTTAGCCGCATGGCGAATGAGCATTTTTTGCAAAATTCTTCGCGTTTAAGAGTAAGGCCGGCTAAGGAAAAACCTCACCCGTAATGACCTTCGATGTTTTGACAGGTTTTCATCTTCTTTAGAGCCGGCTCATTTCATTACATTGAGCCGTAGCCAGAGGTTACTCAGCGAGATTTCTTATTTTCATTTGTTTTTGTAAGGAAAATTTGTGTTATGGATATTCGTTTCCGAATTGTTTTATGCTTTTTTGGAATCATGCTTACTGCCTGGTTCCTGAATCAGGCGGTTTCAAGTAATACCGCAACTCCTTTATCAGTGGCGACACCCGCACCTGTTGGTGTGATTTCCAGTTTGCCATATCACCAACCTCTGGTTTTCAAAACTGATTTATCAAAGCCCTCATTGTCGCTAACCGCCAGAGCTTCGACTTCGACATTGGTAAAAGATCTTACCGGAGATGGCAAGGCTGATTTGATCCAACTGGTCAATGGGCAACTGTCAATTCGTCCTGGAGGTGGAGAGGCAACATTTGCTGATGCCACCCTACTTGATCTCGGTCACACGGCTTCACTTCTGGCTGTAAGCGATGCGAACGAGACTGGTAAGCCTGTGGTGCTGGTGTTACACACAATTGGTCAACTCGAAGCCTTTCAGGTTTCCTGGACATCACCTGAATCCAGGCTGCAATCCGACGTGTCATCGGTGGCTACCTTTTCAACGCTGGCTGATGGTCGCTCACTGACGGTGAGTGATGTGAATCACGACGGATATGACGACATCGTGGTTGCCTTTGACCATCAGGTGATGGTCTGGTTCGGAAGTATGGACGGATATGACCGTTCTCAGACTATCACCTTGCCCATCAATGGGTTAACTCATATCGACAAGAAAACAGGGCGATTGCTGGCATTTGACGAATTGACTCAGGTCATTCATTCCTGGAGCTGGCAAGATGACGAATTCCGGCAGGGAAGCCCCCTTCCGTTGCTGGCGAATAGGGCTGTTTTGACCACCTCTGATTTGAATTTTGATGGGTATTCTGACGTCGTGGCAGCAACTGATGACGGCCAGTTGAATCTCTGGCTGGGCGATGAAGTTGGCGAATTTACCTTCTTTCATCAATTTCCAGTCGTGCCAGGAATTACCCGAATGGAGTGCGGTCATCTCAACCTGGATGGTCTTTCTGATCTGGTGTTTGAGACGGCAACTGGTCAGTTGGGAGTGATGTGGGGTGATTCAACTGGAATGTTCAATCATCGGCAATTCCTTGAGCTGTCAGAACCGGCCCAGGATTGGGCGGTTGGCGAACTTGATGGCGATACTTTGACCGATCTTGTGCTCAATGAACCAGCCGCACTCAAAATCTTTGTTTCACAACAAAAGGCGGCGCTTTTGGTGACCACCACCGACGATGCCGGGCCTGGTTCGCTCCGGGAAGCTATTTTGGGAGCGACCGCAGCCGGTGGGGCCAATACCATTGCCTTTAACATTCCAGGTCCATCGAGCGGGCCGTTTGTGATCAAACTGGCGACGGCCTTGCCGCAGATTCCACGAGGAACGGTCATTGATGGCACCACTCAGGTGAGTAATTCAAAAGTTGACCCTAATCCAAATGGACCCGATATTTTTATTGATGCAACGACCACTGGCGTCGGTATCGGATTCAATCTGCCGAGCGGACAAAATATCATTCGGGGAATTGGAATTTTTGGCGCCAATGGTGTCGCGATTCAGATTTCAGGTGCCAGCGCCACCGGAAACCGGGTTGAAGGGTGCTATCTTGGAACGAATGCCGATGCCTCAACCGTGGCGGTTCGAGGAAACAATACCGGGATTTTGATCAATGCTGGGGCGACGAACAATACCATCGGCGGGGCATCTCTGAGTACCCGGAACATTATTTCGGGAAATTCGGGGTCCGGTGTGGTGTTAGATGGTACGGCGACCCGGTCCAATCTGGTCACCAACAACATCATTGGATTGAATCGGTTGGCAACTGCCGGCATCAGCAACGGCGGCAGTGGCGTTGTGCTTCAAAATGGTGCTTCAACCAACCAGATTGGAAATGCGAGTGGAGCAACCGGCTCCGGAAATATAATTGGGAAAAATGGAAATCATGGCATCCTGGTAACTGGGACTGGAACCGCGTCAAATGCCATTCAGGCAAACCTGATTGGCACCAATCAGTCGCGTGCCAGTTTGGGGAACACTGGCGATGGGATCCGCATCATCAGTGGCGCCACCCGAATCTTTATCGGCGGTGTGGCAGGCAATACCGGAAATACCATTGCGTTTAACACGGGGAGCGGCGTCAAAATTGGAACAGATAACGCTGATACAAACACCCAACGCAATACTATTTCTCAAAATAGCATCTTTGGAAATACTGGTCTGGGGATTGATTTGGGAAATACTGGGGCCACGGTCAATGATACGGGTGATGTGGACACTGGTCCCAATAGTCTGGTCAATAAACCGGTGATTACCAGTGTGATTGCCACGGGGACAAACCTGACCATCACGGGCACGGTGGATACTCCAAATCCTAGAGGCACCGTGGAGTTGTACGCGAACACGCTGACCAGCACCAATCCACCGACGACGACCGATCAACGGTTTTTGACCCTGGCGAACGCTGCTTCCACTTTTACGGTGACCATCAGTGTGCCGTCTGGGGCTTTTGCCGTGACGGCGATCTTTACGGATGACCAGGGAAATTCCTCGGAATTTGCCGATCTGATGTCAGTCAATTCTGGGGTGGCTGACCTCGTGGCGCAGAATTTGGTGGTTTCGCCAGCTTCAGCACCAATTGGTGGAACGATCAACGTGGGGTTTTCAATCCGCAATCAAGGGGCCGCCACGGCTGGCGCCAGTAGCGCGGCGATTGTATATTCCTCAGATGCCACAATTGATGCCAACGATCAGGTCGTGGCCAGAGTCAATGTGGCCAGTTTGGCAGCGTCGGGAACCTCAAGTTTTCCGACCAATTCAGTAACAATTCCTGCCGGCGCCGTGGTTGGATCACGATTTATCGCCGTGATTGCTGATTCCCAAAATGCGGTGACTGAAGGAAATGAAGCCAACAATACGGTTTCAATCGGATTGAATGTTTTGCTGCCGAAACCTGATTTGGCCGTGACAAATCTTTCAACTTCAACAACTTCGGGGACTCCCGGCTCGACGGTTTCGGTGAGTTTTAATGCGGCAAACCGTGGCAGCGCGGTTGCCAGTACCTCCGTTGCCCAGATCTATCTCTCGACCGATTCAACGATTACGGTCGGAGACACGCTGGTTGGAATGGCTACGATTCAGTCCGTTGCCCCAAATACCTCGCTCCCGGCAACCACCACGGTGACGATTCCTGGGACATTGACTGTGGGCAGTTATTTCCTGGGCGTGATTCTTGATCCAAACGGGCAGATTGACGAAATGGACGAAACCAACAACACTGCGTCCAGTGCATTTTCAATCACGGGACAACCTGATCTGGTGGTTGATTCGGTCACCATTTCACCGACCAGTGTCGCCCCTGGCGCTACGGTTTCAATTAACCTGATCATCCGCAACCAGGGACCGGTGGCTGCCGGGAATGCTTCACACGACATTGTCTTTTCAAACGATGCCACCATTCGGAGCGGAGAAGATGTGATCCTGGTCAGCCGGTCGGTTGGTCCATTGCCTCCAAATCAAACTGTACCCATCAGTGTCACCGTTGTGATTCCGACGAATCAAACCAGCCTGGGAATGAAGTTTATTGGTGTGATTGCCGACTCTGGAAACGCTGTGGCTGAAGTTTCGGAAACCAATAACACCGGGAGTACTGCTCTCACGCTCATTGATATCGTTGCCCCGTCTGGAAGTATCATCCGACCCAATGGCGGGGAAGCCCTTGCTGCCGGACGGGCTTTCGAGACGATTGAATGGACCGCAACCGACAATCTGAGCATTGCCAGTCAGGAACTCCGGCTTTCAACCGACGGAGGCGCTACCTTCCCAACCGTGATTATGACGGGGCTTGCGCCGGAAGTTCGAACCCTGCGCTGGGACGTTCCAGTGGGAATCAACACCAGTGCCGCCCGCGTTCAAATCGTGATCCGAGATGCGTCTGGAAATGAAGGACAGGCGAGCAGCTCAGCCAATTTTACAGTTGCGCCACCACCCGTCATTGTTCCCACGCCGAAGCTCAAAGCAACCGGAAAGCTCGTGTTTTCGGCAGTCGGTTCAAATATTGTGCCTGGAGCGAAATTGCAGGTGACCGTAAACGGAGCGGTGGAAACGTTTGATCTGGCCGTCAGCCAAAAGAACGTGATTGTGAAAAACAGTGCCCGCAGTACACCCGGAGGCCGTTCGATCCGGCAACTGCTTCCAAAAGGGACGTCTGCCACACTCGTGATTCAAAACCCAAACAATGTGACTTCAACTCCATTTGTGTTTGTAGTTCAATAATTACAAAGAGTCAGGTCGCACGGAGAAAGCTCGATCTGGTTTTGTAAAGTAATAAAAACAAGAGGCGATAGATGAGCAATCATCTATCGCCTTGTTGCATGCAATAAGGCTGGAACTCTTTATCAAAGTGTTGATGAATTTTAAGTTAATCATACCATTTTGGAATGAATTGCTTATAAATGAGCTTCGATTGGGAGCGGCGGAATGAGACTAAGTACCTTTCCATAAGTTTACTGAGAAATTGAATTTTGTAAGCGGTTGATTTTTTTCGTGTTTTTCGTGTATTTCGTGGTTAAAAATGTCTTGGAATTTTCGGTAAGGTACTTATCAAATGTGTCTCTCTGTTCCCTTGTCCAGATCAGGTATTGTTCCCTTATCCTGGCACTTATGAAGGATTCCCCTGTGGTAAGATAGTTTCCAAACTTGAAGTGAACACTATGAGGTGAGATATGAAATTCTTCAACACCGCAGGGCCGATGCAACCGGATATTCATTATGTGCTTCCACCAGTGAATCGCTTGAATCGAAATGAATTATTGTCCTTAATTGACGAGCGTAAATATTTCATCCTGCATGCCCCGCGCCAGACGGGAAAAACGAGTTGTATGCTGGCGCTGGTTGAAGAATTGAACCGGAGTGGAAAATACCGGGCGGTGTACGCCAACATCGAGGCCGCCCAGGCTCAACGCAACCAGGTGGAGCGGGCGATGCGCGTCATCATCAATGAAATCGCCCGGCAGTCAGCGTTGATACTGAATGACAAATTCCCATTGAGTCGAATGAAGAACATCCTGGAGCAGTTTGGGGCAGATGATGCCCTCACGGCATTACTCACGGAATGGAGCGCCGCCGAATCAATCCCACTGGTCCTGATTTTCGATGAAATTGATGCACTGATTGGAGATACTTTAATCTCAGTCTTACGCCAGTTGCGGGCTGGATATGCCAAACGACCAGCCGCGTTTCCCCAAACCGTGATTTTGTGCGGCGTGCGTGATGTGCGCGATTACCGGATTCATACCTCGAACCAGGAAATCATCACGGGAGGAAGTGCGTTCAACATCAAGGCAGAGTCATTGCGGTTGGAAAATTTCAGCCGGGAAGAAATCCAGGCGCTTTACGAACAGCACACCGCCGAAACGGGTCAGGTGTTTGATGACGCGATTTACCCGCTGGTGTGGGAATTGACCACCGGGCAGCCGTGGTTGGTAAATGCGCTGGCCTACGAAATTTGTTTTCGGAAAGGGCGGGGGAATGACCGAACGCAGCCGGTAACGGTTGAACTGGTCCAGGAAGCGAAGGAAAAACTCATTGAACGGCGTGACACTCATCTGGACCAGTTGACCGACAAGCTGCGCGAAGATCGGGTTCGGCGGGTGATTGCTCCGATTCTGTCTGGACTGACCAGTCCAGAAACAATTCCAAATGATGACATCAGTTATGTCTATGACCTGGGTTTAATCACGACAGAAGGTGGGCAAATCGCAATTGCCAACCGAATTTACCAGGAAGTCATTCCACGTGATTTGACCTATTCGACCCAGGTGACAATTTCCCATCAGACGGCCTGGTATATCGGTGCGGATGGTCGGTTGGAGATGAACCGGCTTCTGACGGCCTTCCAGCAATTCTTTCGGGAACATTCGGAGCATTGGGTAGAGCGGTTTGACTACAAGGAAGCCGGGCCACAGTTGTTGCTTCAGGCATTCCTCCAACGCATCGTCAACGGCGGAGGTCGAATCGAGCGGGAATATGGGCTGGGACGTCAACGGACAGATTTGCTGGTGATTTGGAATCATCCGCAGGGAATCCAGCGCGTGGTGCTCGAACTCAAGCTCCGAACCACCAGGCTTGAAACGGTGATTGAGGCGGGACTCCAGCAAACCTGGGAATACCTTGACCGCTGTGCTGGTGACGAAGGCCATCTGGTCATTTTCGACCGTGACCCAGGTAAACCCTGGGAAGAAAAGATCTTTCATCGGACTGAAACAGTTCACGGACGCACACTGGAGATTTGGGGAATGTGACGGAATAAATCAGGGTTCAGGGTTCAGGGTTCAGGGTTCCTAATCCCCCCGGATTTTGTGGGGTAAGCTCAAAAATGAGTCCAAAAGCCCTAAAAATGGCCTGTTTTGAGCTGTTTTACCTGTTACCC
Source organism: Acidobacteriota bacterium (assembly GCA_016208495.1). Lineage (NCBI taxonomy): Bacteria > Pseudomonadati > Acidobacteriota > Acidobacteriota bacterium. The sequence continues at coordinate 42,447 of JACQXX010000063.1, forward strand.
ACAAAAACGTGGGTTAGCTAAGTCATTTGTTTTCAATTTCTTTTCGGATTGATGATGGTTTGCGCGCTTCTCTATGGATGGGTGCGCTATCAGGCCAAACGCGCCGTTGATGAATCCTCCATCGAAGCCCAGGCTGAAAATCAGGTTACAGTGACCACCACGCCGGTGACTCCGCCACGGATGGATGGCATTGGACTGTGGTTGCAACCGATGGAAAGCCGGGCGCTGGCTGAGTTTCAGGGGCGGCTCTATGTTGCAACTGCTGGCGGACTTGTCGCTTATGAGCCGTCAGGGAAGCTGGTGCGGCACTACACGGCAGCAGATGGTCTGCCCGAACACGACCTGACGTCGCTGGCGGTCTTCCAAAACAAGCTCTATCTCGGCACCCGGACTCAGGGCTTGCTGAGCTTTGACGGAACAGCGTTTACCCAATATACCATTCGCAAACCGCAGGCTCGCTCGGTGAGCGCTCTCTGTTCGACGCCACGCTATCTGCTGATTGGAACGCTTGACGCCGGGCTCTTTGATTTTGACGGACTGGTTTTTAGTCAGCGGTTTCAACCATCGAAAGGGCCGGAAATCGCCGGTGTGACTGCGATCTGGGCCGATCAGTCCCGTCTGTATGTCGGCACGCAAAAAAATGGGCTTTTTGTCTGGCGCGATGGCGAACTCCGGGTATTTGGCACGACTGACGGGTTGCCTTCGCCGAGGGTGACGGCGATTGTCTCAAGCGGTGGCGATATCCTGGTTGCAACCGATATTGGTGTGGTGCAACTGACTGATAATCCCCCGTTTCCGGTGCTTTCAAAACAGCCGAATTTGACTTCGCTGGCTGAATTTCAGGGGAAAATCTGGGGTGGACTTGTGACAGGCGGCGCGGTTGAAATTTCGCGGACGCCGACACCAGTCGAACGCGCCAGTTCGCGCTTTTTTGCCGGAGGCGTGTCGTTGGGCGGCACCAACCCAAGTCATACCGTGCTGGCCGTCGCTGACAACCATCTCTGGGCATTGACCGAAGCCGGACTGTTTCAGCTTGAACCGCAGCCCAACCAGAAAGCCTCTGAGTGGAAACGTTGGGGAAGCGTCCCCGCCGGGAAAACGCCGCTGGCTTCGCCGCATGTGATTTCACTGGCCGTTGACGAACGGGGCTTGCTCTGGATTGGATACTTTGAACGCGGTCTGGATGTTGTGTCACTGACGACTGGCGAGCGCGAGCACCATTTCCAGGATGAAGCAGTTCGGGAAATCAATTTTTTGACTTCCGACCCGGACACGGGAAGTATGCTGGCCGCTACATCAGCCGGACTGGTGGTCTATGACGCCGGATTTAAGCCGCGCCGCTATGATGAAAAATCCGCCAGTCTAATTGGTAACAATGTTGCGCAGGTGCTGCGGGTGCCGGGGTACAAAACCGGGCCTCATGTTGCTCCGTCAAGTGACGTGCCGCTGGTGCTGGCAACCGCCCGTGGTTTGACTGTCATGCAATCGGGCATCAGCCGGAGTTTGACCGCGTTTCACGGACTGGCAAGCAATTATCTCTACTGTGCGGAAATGGTTGGAGGAAAGCTCTATCTGGGCAGCCTCGGTGGTCTGATGGAACTCGACGGGCTGCGGGTGGTGCGTACCTGGAAAACAGATAATTCTAAACTGAGCGCCAACTGGATCAACGCTTTAAAAGCGGTCAATGGCACGCTCTATGTCGGAACCTATGGCGGCGGTGTGTGTGCCCTGACACCGACCGGCGACATCATTCCATTTGAAGAAACCGCCAAAATCGAAGTCAACCCAAATGCCATGGCGAGCGATGGGGAACGGCTCTACGTTGGGACGCTTGATCAGGGGCTGTTGCTTTTTGACCTGACCCGTCGTGAATGGCGGCGCTGGCGCACAGGGCTGGCTTCGCCCAATGTGACCAGTATCGCTATTCACAACGGAATTGCCTATTGCGGAACAACTGGCGGTCTGACTCAGGTTGAGGTGAAGCGATTGGTGGAATAGTTGGGTTCCGCGCTTCCGAGGTTTCTGAAGGGATGAGGGATGAAGGATGAGGGATGAAAAAAATCCCTCTTTTCATCTTGTCACTCTGTCCGGGTTTTCGAATTTATGTCCCTTTCGTCCTTTATGTCCCTTATGTCCTTTTCTTCACCAAACCCTGAACCCCGCAGTCCTATTTCACTAGATCATTCACCGTTACAAAGGTATAGCCTTGAGCCCGTAACTTTGTGATGATCGGTTCGACGGCTTCCATTGACGCTTCGCGGCCACGGTACATCACGTGGAGCAGAATGATCGAACCTGGACGAACATTCGTGGTGACGTGATTCACAATGTTCTGAACATTACCTTCAATTCCGGAGAAGCTTTCCGGCTCGACATCCCACATCAGCGTGGTGCGCCCGGTCTGGCTTAAATAGTAGGGAAGTCCAAACAGCTTCTTGCCATACGGCGGCCTGAAGAGAATTTCACCCTGGTAGCCAGCCTGACGAATCAACGCATCGGTGCGCTCAACTTCATTCCGAATAAAGTTTTGTGATTGAAGCACCATCCGGTCATGCGAAAACGAGTGGTTCGCGACTTGATGGCCAGCCGCGACGATTTTGCGACCCAGGTCCGGATACTGGGTCAGTTCCGCACCCGTCAGGCAGAAAGTCGCTTTGACTTGATTTCGAGCCAGAATGTCCAGGATTTTGTCGGTTCCGACCGGGTTTGGGCCATCGTCAAAGGTTAAGGCAACAACTTTTTGCGTGGTTTCGACGCGGGCAACGAGTTTGCCGAAGAGTTGGAAAGTCCGCGAGCGACTGAGCGTCCAAAGCGTGTAAAATGTCGTGAGAAAGAGTACCAACCCAATTCCAAGCACCAGCCATTTTCTCGACCAGATTTTGGTGCTCCAAAAAGCCTTCAATTGATTGAAAATCACTTCATTGAGTTCCTTTTTCCAGGAATGCGTCGGGTCAAATCCCAACCTATACCAAAAGATAAATCAAATTCAATTGATCCCTATCCAAACCCTGAACCCTGAACCCGAAATGGTTTCATATGCTCAAAATCAAAGACGAACGGTTACCAACGCGCTGCGACATTTGCCATCAAGCCGATCAATTCGACCCGGCAACGGGCAGTTGTCAGCGGTGTGAGGGAGTTGAACCCATTACCATCAACCGTGAAATTGCCTTTGGTCCACTGGTCGAAATTCCTGGATTTGGTCAAGCTATTCGCTGGCAAGAACCAGCCGAAGACCTGGCACTGCTCCCAATTGTCGTCAGTGCCTGTGAAATCTGTGGAACGGGTGAGTTTTTAGACGAACGAACCGGCGAATGCCTCGTTTGCGGGCAGAACTTTCGGGAAATTGATGACCCTGAGCAGGCAGTTTTAGAAACACGGGTAATGATTGTGCTTGCTCTGGCTGTAATTCTTGGACTGGTGATCCTGATTCTTCGCTTATGTCAGATCGGAATAGGTCATTCACCAGAGAACTTATGATTTGGAGAAACAGGTAAAAGCACCTATACTTGGTTGTTCTCTTGAAAGTCAATAAAATCAGGGAAAGGAACAGGTTATGGCCACAATCGTGTCTGAAATTGAAGCCTCGGACATTGCAATTTCTCAACTTGAAAAATGGATTGAGAGATTCCAAACCAAAATTGAGGTAACAGGCCGTCACGCTTCTCCCGATGAAAAAACAATCCGGGTTGATTTGAAATTGACGGTACCACAGAACACGGAACGTTCCCTTGAGGTTGGAATCATTATTGATCGGGAAACAGGAAAAATCGTCTCATCTCCGTCCAGGTCAGTGCTTGTTGCATCCCTCGTGCAATTATTTCCTCCCAGATATGCTCCAAAAACTGGAATTTCTGGAGAAAAACTGTACGGGATTTTGAAAAGTGAAAATCCACTGCCAGCCGATGAAGAACTCAAGGAAGAGTATTCGAATTACCTGATGGAGAAGTATCGTTGATGCGGATCTTACTGGACGCAAATGTGCTCTTAGATCTTTTTCTTGCACGCTCGCCCTGGGACGAAGATGCACGAATGATTTGGGATCTTCATTTATCTGGCCATGTTGAGGCTTTTGTCTGTGCCATCACGCCTGATAATCTTCATTACATAATTCGAAAAGAAAAAGCCAAACAGGTAGGTCCTGACTCTTCTCAACAACATGTATCGCTTCAGTTTGCACATCAGGTGATTTCAGATGTGGTCACAACTTTGCTGGTCGCCCCGGTTGATAAATCCGTTTTGCAAGCTGCCGTTGCTTTAAACTGGAAAGATTTTGAAGACGCCATTCACAGTGTCTGTGCAACGGAAATGGCTTTAGACGCGATTGTCACTCGCAATAAGAAGGATTTTTAGTCACCCTCTGTACAAATTTTTCAGCCAGGCGAGTTTCTGAACTTCCTGGCCAGTCAGTACCCTGAACCACCACCGAACCAATAAGTTACCTCATAAGTACCTTACCGAAAATTTCCAGACATTTTAACCACGAAAAACACGAAAAATACGAAAAAGATCAACCACTTACCAAACCCAATATCTCAGGAAACTTATGATAAGGTACTTAGGGAGTCGGATGGAAATATCATACCACCAGGGTTCAGGGTTCAGGGTTCAGGGTTCAGGGCCAGATACTCCACGTTGAGTGGTACCCGCCAGTTCCCCAGTCTTCATCTTGAGTCGGATCAGTCAACTCATCGCCGAAACCCTGAACCCTGAACCCTGAACCCGATTTCAGTGGGTAATGTTGGTGACTTTGATTTCTTGCTTGATGATTTTCTGACGGGCAGCATCCACTTCGTCAATGACTGTTTGGGGAATTAGCTTCTGATTGTATTGATCGAGGGCAAACGTAATGCCATCGTTTTGGAGTCCGTAGGAGTGAATTCCGGCTTTGAATTTCTTTTCGACGACTTCTTTGACCGTGCTGTACACGGCGACATCAACGCGTTTGACCATACTGGTCAGGATAATGCCCGGCTTCATCCAGTTTTGATTTGAATCAACGCCAATGGCAAAGTGGTTGACTTCTTCAGCCGCATCAAAGACGCCAATCCCCGAGTTTCCAGCCGCCTGAAAGACAATATCCGCCCCTTTGTCAAACTGTGCTTTGGCTAACTCTTTGCCTTTGCCGGGGTTGTTCCAGGCCGCGTCGTTGATGCCGACAAAGTTTTCATAGACTTCGCACTTTGGATTGACATAGTGGATGCCTTCTTCATACCCCTTGGCAAATTTGCGGATCAACGGAATATCCATACCGCCAACAAACCCAATCTTGTTGGTTTTGGTGGTTCGCGCGGCAATCATTCCCACCAGGAAGCAGCCTTCGTGTTCGTCAAAGACCAGGGAGGCCACGTTGGGCAGTTCAATCACTGAATCCACAATCGCAAAGTTCAAATTCGGATAGTCTTTGGCGACGCTTTCCATAATCGGTGATTGGGCAAACCCGATGCCGATGATCAGGTCATATCCACGTTCGGCAAAAGCCCGCATCGAAGGTTCAAGCGAGGTGGGTTCACCGGGTTCAACATCCCGGAGCACAATCGGGAAGTCTTTCGCCGCCCGTTTGACACCCTCCCAGGCTGCGGCATTAAACGACTTATCGTCTTTTCCGCCAATGTCAAAGACGATTCCGACCCGAATTTTCCCAGCTTCTTCCGGACTCGGGCCAGTTTTGCAAGCCAGACCTAAAAACAAAGAACTGAGTAGCACCAGGATGATCAAACGTCGCATAAAACCCCACTGAGAATGAAGAATTGAGAATGAAGAATTGAGAATGAAGAATTGAGAAAATTCTTGGTTTTTGGACGGTATTGGTTCCAAGTCACCAGTTACCAGGTAAGCACTGGATCATTTCTTCATTCTCAATTCTTCATTCTTCATTGCTTTAGAGCAGGCAGGTAGACATATCAACCGTCACCGGAGAGGCATCCCAGATTTCCTCGGCATACTGCCGGATCGTACGGTCGCTAGAGAATTTACCGACATTGGCGACGTTCAAAATCGAACGCCGGGTCCATTCTTCCTGATCGCGGTAGACTTCAGACACGCGGTCCTGGCATTCAATATAGGCAGCATAATCGGCCAGCAGCATATATTGATCGCCCGAATACAGCAGGGAATGGATGATTGGGTCAAACAGATCACGATGCAGCGGGCTGAAGTACCCGTTCTGGATCATATCCAGCACCTGTTTGAGTTCAGTATTTTGGTTGTAGTAGTCCTTTGGGTTATAGGTTTTCCGAAGTTCTCGAACTTCATCCGCCTTGAGCCCAAAAATGAACATGTTGTCTTCGCCGATTTCTTCGAGCATTTCGATGTTGGCACCATCGAGCGTACCGATGGTGAGGGCGCCATTGAGGGCAAATTTCATGTTGCCGGTGCCGGAAGCTTCAGTCCCGGCAGTTGAAATCTGTTCGGAAAGATCGGTTCCAGGAATGATTCGTTCTGCCAGCGAGACGCGGTAATTTGGCAAAAAGACGACTTTGAGCAATCCACGAACGGCTGGATCCTGATTGACGACTTCACCCACCGCATGGATCAGCTTGATAATCAGCTTGGCCATGGCATACCCCGGTGCCGCTTTGCCGCCAAAGATGACGGTTCGAGGAACATACTCCACATTGCGATTTTCACGAATCCGATTGTAAGCGGTAATGACGTGTAACACATTGAGCAACTGGCGCTTGTATTCGTGGAGCCGCTTGACCTGGGTGTCAAAAATCGAGTCCAGGCTGGTATCGCCCTTGATGAGCCCGGCCAGTCGTTTTTTGTTATGGCGTTTGACAGCCTGCCATTGCTTGCGAAATTCAGCATCTTCAGCGAATGGGATCAGTTTTTTCAAATGATCGAGGTTGGTGGTCCATTCATCGCCAATCGCATCGTTGATGAGCGCTGACAGTTTCATATTACACATCTTGAGCCAGCGACGCTGGGTAATGCCATTGGTTTTGTTGTTAAATTTCTCGGGAAACATCTGGTAGAAATCCTTAAAGAGGTCATTTTTGAGGATTTCAGTATGCAAGGCAGCCACGCCGTTGGTGCTATGGCTGCCGACAATCGCCAGATAGGCCATCCGAACATGTTTTTCACCGCCGGGCTGGGCGGGTTCTTCGATGAGTGACATGCGGGCGCATAGATTGTCGTCATTGGGATGAAGTGCCCGGACTTGCTGCAAAAACTGGTGGTTGACTTCATAAATGATTTGCAGGTGGCGGGGGAGGACTTTTCCAAGCAAGGTCACCGGCCATCGTTCCAGGGCTTCGGGCATCACCGTGTGGTTGGTGTAGCCAAACACCTGCGTGGTCATTTTCCAGGCTTTGTCCCATTCCAGATGTTCCTGATCCAGCAAAATTCGCATAAATTCGGCAATCGCAATTGCCGGATGGGTGTCATTGAGTTGGATGGCAATCTTTTCAGGTATCTGGTCAAACGTGGTATGGACTTTTTTATACCGCCGCATGATGTCTTGCAGCGTGGCCGAAACGAAGAAGTACTCCTGTTTGAGCCGCAGCTCTTTTCCAGAAACCCGGTTGTCATTGGGATAGAGCACTTTAGAGATGGTTTCAGAGTCGTTTTTGGCTTCAACCGCACCGATGTAATCACCTTCGTTAAAGTAGGTGAAGTCAAAGTCACGCGAGGCTTTGGCTGACCAGAGCCGCAGTGTGTTGACCGTATTGGTCTGGTAGCCAGGAACTGGAATGTCATAAGCCATGGCCATAACTTCGGTGGTTTCAAGCCACTCGCTCACCAGATGGCCTTTGCGGTCAACATATTGCAGCACATGACCATAAAAATTGATGGGATAGAGCACCTGTGGCCGGGGAATTTCCCAGGGGTTGCCAAATCGAAGCCAGTTGTCAGGTCGCTCAACCTGATTCCCGTTTTTGATGCGCTGATTGAAGATCCCATATTCATAGCGAATCCCATATCCGTACCCTGGCAACCCGAGGGTGGCCATTGAATCGAGAAAACAGGCCGCCAGTCGGCCCAGACCACCATTTCCAAGCCCGGCATCCCATTCCAATTCGGCCACTGATTCAAGCTCAAGGTCCATTTCTTCCAGGGCTTTCCGGCATTCATCATAGAGGCCCAGGTTGATCAGGCTATTGGTCAGGGTGCGCCCAATCAGAAACTCCATCGAAAGGTAATACACACGCTTGGAATCATGCTGGTAATAGGTATCCTGGGTTCGCAGCCAGCGTTCAATCAGGCGATCCCGAATGGTATAGCTCAGTGCCATATAGCGGTCGAGATCAGTGGTTGAAAAGCGGTCTTTGGCAAGGGTGTATTCAAGATGGTCCTGAAACGCGGTTGAGATTGCTTGAGCATCCATGCCGTGATAGAGGGCATGCACATTGAGTTCTTGCTTTGAGTTGGCCATGAGGTCACCTTTGATTGGGGGGAACAAATGTTAATCTGCACCATGCACATTGCAGGAGATCGCCGTCAGGGAGAAATTGTGGGCACTGCTGGGACGTCGGCTGCAACGACAAAGAGCAGGTGGCGAATTGAGATTGGGGCAACGCCGGGTGAATTATGAATTATGAATTATGGAATATGAAATAGGCAGATCGGTGAAGTAGATGACCTGGGGTTTGCTCTGGTAGATTGTTTTGAGGTTATCTTATTGATTTGTCAATAGTTAAGAGTTCATAATTCTAATTCATAATTCATCCTTTCTGTGCGGCGTCAAACATCAGGTCAAATGGAATCTCCTGCCCGGTCCAGGCAGCAAACTGGAGGCGAGCCTGCTCAACCAGCATTTCCAGCCCGTCCAGCGTGGCGATTCGCTGTGCCTGTGCCACCGCGAGAAGGGGTGTCAGGCGCGGGCGGTAAATCAAGTCATAGACCCAGTGCAGTCCAGAGAGTTGTTGCGGTGTCACAGGCATGGTAGCCGGGTTGGCTGTGCCATGCATTCCAATTGGGGTACAATTAACGGCGCCTTCAAACTGATGCCCGCGAAAATCTTCCAGCGAACGGCAATTGGTTCCAAATTTGTCGGCCAGCGCCTGAGCTTTTTCCTGATTGCGGGCAAAGAGCGTAACCTGTGCCTGACGCTGAACCAGCCCATACACGAGGGCGTGGGCTGATCCTCCAGCCCCAAGTACCGCCACCCGTGAACCAGCCAGTTTAAATCGTTTTTCAAGCGGAATCATGGCGCCATCCACGTCCGTGTTGTGGCCAATCAACCGGTTTCCTGCAATCAGCAATGTATTGACCGCCCCGACCGCTTCAGCGATTGTTGTCAGACTATCAAGCAACGGGATAACTGCCTGTTTATGTGGGATCGTGACACTAAATCCCATTGATTGAAATGGAACCTGACGGCTTTGAGGGTGGACAAGAAACTGGACAAAATCAGCCAGATCAGTGCTTTGGGGTTGTACCTCAAACGGAAGATAGACCCAATCGAGCCCCAAGGCTTCAAACGCGGCATTGTGCATATGCGGCGAAAGCGAGTGCCCGACCGGTTTTCCGATCAATCCGGTGACTTTGGTCGCCGTTGAGAGTCGGTGGATGTGATACACCTGACGTAAATCAGCCGCTGAAAACTGGCCTGGTGCTGACAGATTCCCATCTGGCGCGGCAGAATAGGTTACCTGACTGCCAAGCGCCGGTCCCAAAATCCGGGTTGGTGCGCCAGGTGCTCCCATTCCAATCAAAATAAACCGTTGCCTGGATTGCGCTGCCAGCAACTGAAAAGCAGTAAAGAGCGCCATCAGGTCACGAATCGAAGCTGTGCGGACCGCGAGTTTGATGGTTGCCGCTTCGCGTGGAAACCGTTGCTCAATCAATGCCGGAAGATCCTCTGGGGTATGCTCAAACTCGTGCCAGGAAGCAATAATTTTGTCCCACGGAAGCGCCGCTGCTCCCAGTTTTTCAACCAGCATTGGCACAAAATCAGCTTCAAGATCAAACTGGACATCTGGAAGCGTCAAAACCTGGTGCCAGAAAGCCAGTCGTTCATCAAGGGAAATTTCCCGCTTGCCGCCCTGTTCTTTTGGGCGAAACGTGATAATCACTGGTTTTGAGCATTCGGCCACGAGCGTTTCAACCGTCAGGCGTGACTGACCTGGGTCAAGGTCTTCCAGAAAATCAAGCCGGAGTTCAATCCAGTCGGCATTCGGTTGAGCCTGGGCAATCGCCTGTCTTGCATCGCCAAGGGTTGGGGAGAGAATCGGGGTGCAGATTCGGGTTCCGGGTTCCGGGTTCCGGGTTCCGGGGTTAAAAGATGAAAAGGACATAAAGGACATAAAGGACATAAGTTCGAAAACCCGGAACCCTGACAAGGTGACAAGGTGACAAGGTGACAAGGTGATTTTTTTCAGCCCTTATCTCTTAAAGGACCTGGAACCCGGAACCGCAATTTCCTGATAGTGTGAGACAGTAGTTTTGTAGATAATGTGCCACACACTCCACGACATCTACTTCACCACATCCAGGAAGGGAATTTCGCTATGCAGACTGCTCCGCACGCTACTCCAAAATCCGTTCGTGAACAGGTATCAGCCGAAGAATGGCAGATTCGGGTTGATCTGGCCGCCTGCTACCGACTGGTGGCCCACTATCGCTGGGATGACCTCATCTTTACACACATTTCCGCCCGTGTTCCAGGTGCCGACCACCATTTCCTGATCAATCCCTATGGCATGATGTTTGACGAAATCACGGCCTCCAGCCTGGTTAAAGTTGACATCAATGGAAATATCGTCATGGAAACGCCATATCCGATTAACCCGGCGGGATTTACCATTCATAGCGCTGTCCATGCCGCCCGCGAAGACGCCCGGTGTGTTTTACACGTCCACAGCTTGAATGGCGTCGCCGTGTCAGCCCAGAAAAACGGCTTGCTTCCGCTCTCGCAACAATCGCTGTTTGTGCTTTCAAGCCTTGGCTACCACAACTATGAAGGTGTGGCGCTTAACGAAGGGGAAAAACCCCGGTTGGTAGCGGATCTTGGGGAAAATAAATTCCTGATCCTGCGCAACCATGGCCTGTTGACCTGTGCTGAAACGATTGCCGATGCCTTTTTATATATGTACTTGATGGAAAGCGCCTGCACGATTCAGGTCCGTGCCCAGTCGGGAGGCGGCGAATTGATTCCCGTGCCGACGCCAATTTTGCAGGGAATCCAGGCTCAAGCCAAAGTCGTGACTAAAAGTGTTGGCGGTGCCCTGGCCTGGCCTGGGTTGTTGCGCAAACTTGATCGGATTGATCCATCATTTCGAGAGTAACTATCGGAAAAGTTTAGAGTTCCGCCTTCAGGCAGGTATTGAATTGGAATTCTGATCGTGAACGACGAAGGAGAAATTATGTCAGCGATTGCACCAGCGACGGTTCGCTACCAGAGTTTTCGAGAGTTTTATCCTTTTTATTTAGGCGAACATTCAAACCTGACCTGCCGGCGACTGCATTTTATTGGGAGTTGCCTGGTGCTGGTCCTGCTCGGCATTACGATTGCCACGCGAAACCCGTGGCTGTTGCTGGCGGTACCGGTGTGCGGCTACGGGTTTGCCTGGGTTGGGCATTTCTTTTTTGAAAAGAATCGCCCGGCGACTTTTACCTATCCAGTGTACAGTTTGATTGGTGACTGGGTGATGTTTGGGCAGATTCTGACCGGAAAGATTCCCTTTTGATGTGAGGTGTGATGACCTATCAGACTGTTTGTGCCAATGGTATCAACTTTGCTTTTCTGGAAGCAGGGAAGGGGCCGACGGTGCTCTTGCTCCACGGGTTTCCGGACATTGCCGAGACCTGGGACTATCAAATCCCGGAACTGGTACAGGCCGGGTTTCGAGTCGTGGCCCCGTACCTGCGCGGCTATCCGCCAACTGAAATTCCTCAAGCCGGGTACTATGACCGGGCGACCCTGGTGCTGGACATCAAAGAATTGATCCTGGCCGTCGGGAATGGCGAACCGGTCTTTCTGGTGGGGCAGGACTGGGGTGCCGCGATTGCCTACGGTGTGATCGCGGCCTTTCCCGAACTCATCCGCCGGGCAGTGGTGATGGCAATTCCACATCCAGCCATGATTTTGCAAAGTCTGGCCAATCCTGAACAGGTGCATCGGGCTTTTCACTGGTGGTTTTTTCAGTTGCCCGATTTGCCTGAAAAATCAGTTGCCGCCAACAATTTTGCCTTTATTGATTACCTGTGGAAGTACTGGTCTCCTGGTCACGACGATGCCGACCATATCCGCCAGATTAAAACCATGCTTTCAGTTCCCGGCGTCATCTCATCAACCATTGGCTATTATCGGGCGATGTTAAATCCTGTGAACCAGGACCCGGCACTGGCTGAAATTCGGAAGGCACTTGAAAACCCAATCCAGGTTCCAACGCTGGCCATTTGCGGCTCAAAGGATATTCGCGGAGAAGTTCTGGAAGCCCAATCGGTCTTTTTCAAGGGCGAGTACCAGTCAGCTATCATTCCCGACTGTGGGCATTTTTTGCACCGTGAACAACCAGCCCAGGTCACCCGCCTGATCCTGAACTGGATTTCACAAACCTGAGCCTCACAATGTTTATTCTGGTAAGGTGACCTTCATCCAAATATTCTAACTGCATTTCTTCAATACCTATGAAACTTGCGAAAGCCCCAACTTCCGAAACACCTCTACCTCATCTCAATATTTTGGTGTTGGACGATGACCTTGATTTCTGCCAGTACCTGGGGAATTTGCTGACGGATGACGGTCATCAGGTGCGGACGGCAAACGATCCGGATGCCTTCTGGCCGCTTGTTTCAAAACATCCGCCAGACCTGGTGTTGCTGGATATGAAAATGGGTGCCGTGCGAGGCGAAGAAATCCTGGCTGAACTGCTCCGGCGCGATCCTGAGTTGTGTGTGATTGTGGTAACAGGATTCCCAGATCTGGCCACCATGCGCGCCACATTTCAACTGGGTGTCTTTGACTATATTGCCAAGCCCTTTTCTTTGAGGCAGTTACGTGAATCAATCCAGCGTGCGGTTGATGTGAAGGGACTTGGGAAAAATCCCTTAATCCTGTTGCGGGAACGATTGGGTCACCGGATCAAAATCCTGCGGGCTGAACGGCGGTGGGGGCTCAAAGATCTGGCTGAACACAGTGGGATCAGTATTTCCCAGTTGAGTTCGATTGAACGTGGCGTTCATCTCCCCAGCGTAGACGCGCTCTATGCCATTTCCAAAGCCTTCAATAAGAAGATTTCAGTGTTGTTGGGGGAAATTGATTTTTAGGACGAGGTGCTTACCAGGCACTGATCACAAAAGCGCCAGCATCCGGCGGCGGGTGGCGGCGACCAGTTCGGGAAGCGTCTCGACCGTTGGCACACCATAGCGCAGACACACCACCTCTACATTGCCCTTGCGCCAAAACCCTTTGGGACAACACACAATCAGTTTTTGACTGGTGGCAAAGAGTCCCAGTTCGAGCAGTGTGATCGGAGCGTGCGTTTCCGGAGCAAAATACATTGCGATGGCGTCTGCTTTTTCCTGGGCGTCGAGTTCCCATTCAACCTGTCCGCGAAAGTTTGGATTGCGGAGACTCTGCTCCCAACTGGCGTCCCAATCATCACGGCGCGGATTGAGGATGGTTACATCCAGGTCGCTCAGTTCTTGTTCGAACAGCGCCTGCCAGTGCACCGCCCGGCCCATTTCAATCGAGCCAGCCAGAAAGAGACCTGGCTGATTTGGGGCAAGATCAAGCGGTTGTGGAGGTTTCAAAATGAAAGCCATAAGCGGATGTCCTTGAGTTGGAGAAGGGAACGAATGTAGTTGAAACAGCTTCTGGTTGATGGTAACAGTTGGGATTATCGCAAAAGTCGCTGGACTTGGAAAATTGAATCCATGGAAGTGAGGAATGTATGTCTGAAAAATTGCGGGAAGATGATGATTCAGGAAAGCACCCTGTCATAGAGGACTTACCCGAGACACCTGTCGAAGACGGGTTGGTGGTTGAATCTTCTAAAACTGATCTGGTTCCTATCGTTCGTCAGGGAAATATCGTCCGGCTAAGCACTGATGCCCTGAGTGCAGAGGCTCGGGCCGCGATTCACGCTGAACTGGCTGAAGAAAGCGGGCAGACATTTTTTATTGGAAGGGTTGAGAATGGGTATTCTCTCCAGTCAGCACGCCATCCAGACCAATGCCCCCAGTGCCAGTCGCCAACGAAACCCCACATGGCGAGCTTGATCTATGCCACCGATCAGGGACCCAGAGTGATGACAACCAGAGGTGTCCATTTTTGTACTGCCTGTCCAACGGTGATTGTGGATGAAGACATGGTCGAGCGGAGTATGGCCGAAGAATTTGAATACCGGGGGCTCCTTGGGCTCGATTTTGATGGGAAGGCCAAACCCTGTTTCTTGAAGTATTGGAATGGTCAGGAGATGGTTGTCCTTGTGGACGAGGAAACCGGGTTCATGGAACTGGTGCCGAAAAACGAGTTAAAACTGTCCAAACCCACGATGGGCAAAGCGCCAACCCGTCAAGTGCCGAAAAAGAAATCAGGTCGAACCGCCATGGCCAAAAAATCCCGCAAACAAAACCGGAAGAAGAAGTAGACCCGACTGTCTCTATAGATGATTCTCTTTGCTGAAAGCCAATTGAGGAGGGTTCATTATGTCAACGAAACAACTCCTGGACCGTGATCAGCCAGTTGGGGGTGAGTTTCAAGAAACCAACAACACTCTTGAAGCGACTGAAAAACCGCCAGGCTCTGATCAGAAACTATTGGAACGTATTTCAGTGAGTCCCGCCGTGATGGTTGGAAAGCCAGTGATTAAGGGAACACGAGTGACAGTTGAATATGTCTTGAATTTGCTGGCCCATGGTGCAACACAAGGCGAAATTCTTGAGGAATACGAAGGTCTTTGTGAGGAAGACATTCATGCCTGTTTTTTATTCGCCTCAAGATTCCTTGAAAAGTCGGGCACTCTTCAGACGAGAAGTGAAGGATAACGTCAATGAGATTTCTCGTGGATGAATGCACTGGGCCTGCAGTGGCACGCTGGCTTCGTTCGTCAGGGCACGATGTGTATTCAGTTTTTGAGGAGTCCCGTGGAAGTGATGACGACGACGTGATGAAAAAGGCGTTCGAGGAAAATCGAATTCTTATCACCAACGATAAAGATTTTGGGGAAAAGGTTTACCGTGAAGGAAAATCACATCACGGCATTATTTTGCTGCGGTTATCTGATGAGCGCAGTCCCAACAAAATTGAACGACTCAGGATCTTGTTGGAAGAGAATGCCGATACCCTTCAAGATCAATATGTTGTGGTAACCGAAAGTAAGATCAAGTTTGCTGGTCGTCGGCTACCAGACGACCCAAATAGTTCAACCTGAGAGAGCTGAAATTTGAATCAACTCATGTTCCAGCCGTTAGCTGAAGTTCTAATGGTTTATTGGTTTTAGCCTTTGGAGAGATTGTGACGACAATTTGGACTGTATTCATTCCATTTGATTTCTTTTGTCCAGCCACCAAAAAATAACGACCCGGTGGAAGTTTTGGGAAGCAAAAACGGCCATCTGCTGCAGTTGTCCGCGCCGCAATCCGTTTGAAGGTGCTTGGGATTGCGTGATGTTTTGTTTGGGGAAAGTCTTTCGGGAGGGCATACACTTCAACCACCGCACCTTCAACTGAATCCAAAAATATCAGATCAACCACGCCATAAATCCTTCGCTGATATGCGTCAGGGAGTTCAATATACTCATTGGCACCTTGTGGAACTTCATTCGGAGTTGCTTCCCGGCAATGACATTCCGACGATTGCCCCAACCACATCCACAAAAGAGCGAACAACAGAACCTGAATCATAGTGGTTGCCCCGTTCAAAAACTTCATCTCTGTCTTCAGCCCTTAGCCCCAAGCCCTCAGCCTGGTTTTCAACCCTGAACCCGATCTCACGTCGTCAAGCGTCGGTAAATCCCTGGCAGGCGTTCGGGCAGGCTCAAAATGTCGTCAATGATCGTGTAGCCCACCTCTCCGTACAAATCGGCCAGTTCTTTTTCTGATTCGCGTTCAATCGTGATGCAAAAACTGGTGATGCCCATCATCTGGGCCTGGCGGAGCGCGACTTTGGTGTCTTCGCGGGCATAGCGGGCGTCGCCATAATCATGATCATACGGACGGCCATCCGAGAGCAAAATCAGCAGCTTGGTACGCGCTTCCTGGGTGGACAGCCGGTGGGCGGCGTGACGGACGGCAGCCCCGAGCCGGGTGTTGTTCTGATAGGTCATTGCTCCA
Source organism: Acidobacteriota bacterium (assembly GCA_016208495.1). Taxonomy (NCBI): domain Bacteria; kingdom Pseudomonadati; phylum Acidobacteriota; species Acidobacteriota bacterium. The sequence continues at coordinate 58,671 of JACQXX010000063.1, forward strand.
ATGCGTTTTTCGATCTCTTCGGAATAGCGTTCGTGAAAGTCCTTGATGACGTAAAACATCACGTTGCGGCGGCCTTCGCTGGTAAACCCGTTGATGGCATAGACATCGCCGACGGCTTCGAGGGCTTCGCTCATCAGCACCAGTCCTTCTTTTTCAAGATCAATAATGCGCTGGCCCGGCTTGGTGTAGGGCATTGACGGGAAACGGCTGATCGTTCGCGCCGTGGAACTCGACATATCCAGCAGAAATGACACCGCGACATCCCGCTGGCGACGAAGGCGGCGAATATAAATCCGTTCGTTGATCGAGCCCGAGGTCCGGCGGTCAATCACGTTGTTGATCACGGCGTCGAATTCAAAGTCTTCGCCGTCGAGTTCGCCATAGATTTTGCGCAGGTTTTCGGGCTTCATCATCTGGAACTGATGCCGGATTGACGTGATGATTCCGCTGTGTCGCGACCGGGCGACTTCGACAAAGATTCGCGAGCCGACCGGATGCCGCCGCTCCACGACCCGACACCAGTTGAGGCGATAATCCTGGAGTTCACGATCCCATTCATCATAAGAAAACGCTTTGTCGCCAGCTTCAAGTGGGTGCTCTGATGTATCGCGGTCCTGCATAATGGATGACATCACGTCTTCGAGCGGCGGCGAGGCTTCGGTTCGGTCAGCGGCCCAAAAATCAAAGGCGCCGCCTTGCGGTACCTGCGCGGCTTCGCTTCGGAAAGACGATTGTTCCGGCGTGGGTTCAGATTCATCCGATGGGCCGCCGTCTTCTTCGCTTTTGTGCTGGTCTGAATTTTCAGGAAGTTGCGGTTGTTTCTGGTCGCTAGATTTCTGCTCCTGAATCAGACGGTAGATTTCACGAACTGCCTGTACGGTATCAGCGACCGACGAATCCGGCTGGTCCAGGTAAGCCGCTACGATGTCTTCAAGTTGTGAAATCAGGAACGAGTGGTCGCGCCGGACATCATCAGTTGGGCCGCCACACAGCATCAGTTGAAATAAGATTTCGTGCCACACTTCGGCTGGCGGCAGGCTGTCAATTTTGGGCCGTGCCGCCCGCAACCGTTCACCCACAAAATTCAGGTCGCGCCGGATGCCTCGATAGGCATGCCGCAATCGGCGGTCAATGCGCCCATTTTCAAGGGTGATGAAGAGTCGTTGGGCAAGTTCGGCTTGCGGAAAGAGTTTTAACAGCGCGGCATAATTGACTACGGCTCGTTTTCGCAGCGTCGCCGGGTAATCCTGGGTGAGTTTGGTTTGAATCGCGAGCAGATCCGAGGTGTCTTCGACAAAGGTGCCGTATTCGAGTTGCCCGGCGGAGTGGGCAGCCAGCACTTTGTACAGCCGAAAATTGGTTTCTTCGTCTGGAAAATCAGCGATGACGGATGGCAGGTAGATTGTTTTTCCGTCGCTGATCCGGGCCTGTTCGGGCATGGCCGAGAGCGGGCTGATCGTCAGGCTTTTCCCGGTGAGTCCTTCGACATACATCCGGAGCACCTGTGAAACCCGGTCGAGCATCAGTCCAGTCTCACCACCCGTGAGCGTTTCGCGGCTGGCTCGTGACTGCAACCCATAGTACGCCTGCGCGTTACGGGTGTCTTTTCCATACAGTTCAATCCCTTTGAAGGCCCAGGTGCGAAATTGTTCGAGCGACGCCTGCTGCAGTGCCTGTGGACTGGCTTTAAAACAGGCAATCGCCGAAGCGGCATTAAACATGCTGATTTCGCTGAGCACTTCCATAATGCCGACGACCAGTTTACCGGTCTGATTGCGGTCACGATGATTGGCGAGTGCTCCGACAATTTTGGGGCTGATTTGCAAGAACTGGTAGCTGGTGGCATTGCCCTGGGTCGAAATGGCAAAACTGAACCGTGTCCAGTTTTCAAAGGCTTCGTGGCCGGCCAGGGTCAGGACGCGGCTTCCGGCTCGAAAATATTGAAGGGCGAGCCCTCCGCTTCGGTCCAGAAAGTGCGACGTGTGGTGGAGGAGTCGCTCAGTACTGGTGCGGGTGTTGTCATTCAACGCATCCGGGAGGGCGAGGAAGAACTCAGCCGCGGTTCCTCCCGAGCGGTGAACAAAGGCTGATGTCAACTCAAGTACCCGACTGGTCATCGCGCCGTCGGGTGAATCAAAGGCGGCCAGGTGAGCTGTGACCCGCGGCGCCTGCCGGAGCAGATCGTAGCTATGTTTGACCGAATGGCGGGCGACTTCGGTGGCAATGGTAAAAACTCGCTGTAGGGTTGGGGTATCGCCCATGCTGGTGACCACCTGGGGCATGATTTTAAAGCAATCCACTGCGACCTTCGTTGAAAGCGATGCCTGTCGCGAGCACAGGGTCAGGGCTCGCAACCGGTAGCTTTGCGGGAGTGCTGCCAGCGTTTCCGGGCTGGCGACAAAAAAATCATGAGCCGCGTCAATATTGGTTGAAGCCAGGCGTTTTCCGGCTTCGCCCCAGGTTTTGAGTTCAAAAGTATTGAGCAACCGACCGACTTCAGGCGCAACGGTCAGAAATTCTTTGGCAGTTTTCAGTGACATCCCGGCCAGGCCAGCGCCAATGCTGAGAATAAAAATCAGGCGTTCAGAGGGAATCCGAGCGAGTTTGGGCGCCAGGTCGCTGACGGTTTCCGGTTCTTCGCCTTTGAGCATGTGCAGGAGTTTTGATTTGAGCTGTCCATCTACCATGATTTTTTTGAGGGCTAGAGGCTGAAGAAGTCGGGTTGAAGACTTCAGGCTGAGAAAACCAGGGCTGAGGGTTGAAGACTTCGGGCTGAGAAAACCAGGGCTGAGGGCTTGGGGCTGAAGACTTGGTTTTATTTCATCCCTCATCCCTGGTTTCATCCCTCATCCTTCATCCCTCATCCCTTGATTTCATCCCTCATCCCTTCCTTTGCCCCGAGCTTGCGAGTCTTCAGCCCTGATAATTAATGCAATCCCGTCACTTTCTTCAGTTGTGCCGCATAGCGACGAGACATTGGGATTTCGGTTCGGGGTTTATCAGCCAGCCGAATGACATATGAGCCTGAAAACCAGGTCACCACTTCAGCAATATAGTTCAGATTGACAATGTATCCTTTGTGAACCCGCGCAAAGTTGTGTTTGCTGAGGCGGGCTTCGAGGTCCTTGAGCGTCTGACGGACGAGGAGCCGCTCCTGATTTGAAGTTTGCAGGTACACCATTTTGTCTTCGGCTTCGATCCAGAGAATGTTGCGGTAATCAACCAGGACCTGGATTTCATTTTCACGCTCAGCCCACAATTTGGTCATTTCGCTGAGGGCTTCATTTTTGACCAGGAACTCACGCAGCACCGTTTGTTTGCGGGTCAGCAGGGCTCGTTCATAGAGTGTCTGCTTGATCCGCTCGACCGTTTGAACCAGTCGCCGTTCGTCAAAAGGTTTGACGATGTAGTCAAGGGCGGCCAGTTCAAATGCCTGGAGGGCATAATCGTCATAGGCCGTGGCAAACACAATCAGCGGGGGCTCGGGGCCGTCAAGCATGGCGGCAGCCGTTGCCAAACCATTCATTCCAGGCATATTAATATCAAGGAAGACCACTTCGATTGGCTCGCGCTCAATCATTTCCAGCGCTTCTTCGCCGTTGGTGGCTTCGGAAAAAATGGCTTCGGGAATCAGCGTTCCGAGAATGTAGCGGAGTTCTCCGCGTGCGGGCATTTCATCATCAACGATCAAAATCCGCATAGTATTCCTGCCTTGTGAAGGGGTTGAGTGCCTGGCCTGAGTTTTTATCAAACTTTAGGGGCAAGATAAACCAAACTTAGGGTTTGAGGGTTCAGGGTTTTAGAAGAATGACCCAAAGGACAAAAAGGACGAAAAGGACATAAATTCGAAAACCCGGAACCCGGAACCCGGAACCCTCAAAATTCAAAGCTTCATCTTTGGCTCGGTGACGCGAAACTTGGGCAGCGAGTCAAACCGACCACGCAATTCAAACGACCCGGCCTGACGCGTTTCAAGCGGAAGCTTGATTTGCACCCACGTTCCGCGTTTGGGTTCTGATTGGATTTCGATTCGGAATTCCTCGCCATAGAGCACCCGCAATCGTCGGTCAACATTTCGAAGACCGATTGAACTCGTTTTGCTTTGATCTGGGCCCAGGATTTCAGTAATTCGCTCGGGTGACATTCCGACACCGGTATCACTGACCTGCAACAACAAATGACCATCAGCCTGATCAATTCCGATGCGGACTATGCCACCTTCCGGTTTTTTGGCTACGCCATGGATAATGGCATTTTCCACAATCGGTTGCAGAATCAGAGTTGGAACCGTGTATTCAAACAACGGAGAATCCTGAACCTGGCCTTCAACCCCTTGAACCACCCACACCACCCGCAACCGTTTGTCGAGCCTGGCTTTCTCAAGTGACAGATAGGCTTCAACATAGCTGATTTCGCTTCGAAGCTGGACAAATTCACCAGCGCGGAGCGCCCGTTGGAAAACTTCAGACAGACTCAGTAACAGGCTTCGCGCGGCTTCAGGGTCAATTCGGACGAAATAGCGAATCGTATTGAGGGCATTGAAGAGAAAATGAGGATTGATCTGGGCACGCAAGGCGCGCAGTTCCGATTGGGTGCGTGCCAGTTCGGCGGCTTCTACCCGCCGCTGGGAGACTTCAGCCAGGACACTGCGCACAATCAGCGCGACGGTAGTCATCACAAACGCCGAGACCAGAAAATTAGGAATCAGCGAGGTAAAAAACAATTTTGGATTGTCACTTAACAGGCTGGAAAGCAGGCTGCCACCCAAATCCACCAGGAGACCAACCCAAAAAGCCACCGGGGGAATCAACCGGCGTTCATTCAGAATTTCAGCATACAGCCCTGTGCCCAACCCGGCCCAGAGCGCAGGAATCCCCCAGGAACAGGCGAGGAAATGCTTGAACACCAGCACGCCCCAAAAACTGAGGTTGATGAAGCTCCCGGTCCCAATCGTTTGCCACAGGCGCACCAGTTCCGGATGAGGTGAAATCAAAATACTGAGTGCTCCACGCAGAACCAGGGTAAACAGGCTTAACCCAAGTCCGATTCGCCACCCACCCAGCAACCCGCCAAACACAATCAGGACATAGCCCAGAACCGTGCCATGGCCGTCGGTGAGGAATTCAAGCGCCACAAAATACACCACGGCGATGGTCTGAATCGCCGCTAACCAGCTTCCAAGTTTTCGAGTCTCCTGCTGCGATGGGGGGTCACTGATGAGTTTGCGGAAAAAATCCGTGCGGCTAAAGGCATAAATCAAAATGACGGGCACAAAGAGAGATTGGACGGCATAGCCAACATCATAGGGGTTCACCGTGCAGGCTTTAAGCCACTGGAGCGAAAGGGGAGGGTATTTCAAAACCAGATGCAACACCCCAGCCAGCCCGAAAGCCAGCAGCGTTGCCATCCCAATCGCAGCCGCAAAAACATGATTTTGGGTAATGGTTGACAACCAGGTAGGTTTGTATTCCATGGCTGAGTGCCGTCTCGTGAAATGGAAAAGGACGAAAAAGACTATTGAGGGTTCAGGGTTTGGGGTTCAGGGTTTGGGGTTCAGGGTTTGGAATTTATGTCCTTTTTGTCTTTTTCGTTCTTTTTTACCCTACCCCTGAACTCCGCAGCAGGCCGTAAACGACCTGCCTCAATTCAACCACCGCTGCGGTATCGGCGAAAACCAGGATACAATGACAGGTGACAAGGTGACAGAATGACAAAGTGACAAAGTGACAGGGTGACAGGTAAGGGCGTTGTTGCTTTGAACCGCGCCCTCTTCGAAAACCCTGAACCCTGAACCCTGAACCCTGAACCCTGAACCCTGAACCCTGAACCCTGAACCCTGAACCCTGA
>JACQXX010000064.1 GCA_016208495.1 Acidobacteriota bacterium
TAAGATTTCCCATTCCTCATCAGTGACATCGCTCGGGTATTTTTTGCGTTTCATCTACTTCCTCTTTAAGATAAGATTTGCTTATAAATACCTCATTCTACTTAAATTGGATACCCTCTAAGGCCGAGACCCTCGGGCTGAAGAAACCGGGCTGAAGAAGACGGGCTTGGGGCTGAAGAAAATGGGCTGAAGAAGTTGGGTGAAGACGTCAAACAATCGCATTTCAGGTGCGACTTCGTGTCGCACCTGAAATTCCATAACTGGTATTGAATTCAGTTTTATTTTTTATAATTGCCGTTCCATCGGCTTTGTCTGACGATTGGCTCTTTTAAGCCAGCATTCCGGCCAGAGCCAGCATTTCCTCCGCAAAGGGAAGTTGAAGGAATGACAGGAGCGCGCTGGATAACGCAGCCATGGATGTGCCGGGTTTGGTTTCGGAAGTTGAGGTTTTCGGTTCTTCAGCTTCGTCGGGAACCGCGGAAAGCAAACCTGTTCTCACATCATAAATATACCCCTTGACCAGCAAATCTTTGGGAATCCACGGGTGCGATTTCAATCTCATGATTTGGAGTCGCACATTGTCTTCCAGGTTTTTAAAGGTGTGAAACTGAGCTGGTGCCACCACTTCCATGCCGGTCAGTTTCAGTAATTTTGCCCGCAGATCATCGTCGGTGTATTGCATCATCCCGCATTCAGTGTGGTTGATGATCATGACGTGCCGGGTGCCGAGCAGATGGTTTGAAACAATCAATGACCGCAATATATCTTCGGTGATGACGCCGCCAGCGTTGCGAAGAATATGCGCTTCGCCCGGTTGAAGGCCCAGCATGCGTTCCATTGAAAGCCGGGCATCCATACAGGTCACGATGGCCAGCTTTCTGGATGGTGGGGCTTCAAGATCGTGATGGGTAAATTCTTCGACAAATTTGCGATTGGCTTCGATGACTTGATTGAAAATTTCCATGCGAATCCTCGTGAGAAATTAAATTTTGAGATAATGCTCAGGGGAAAGTATTTGGCCGTTGTTGGGGGGACTGGCCGCAAATTAAATGAATCAGAGGTGTTCTGCAATTTGTTTTTGCTGAGAACGAAAGACAGAAGACAGGAGCGAAAGCCATCAGGCTGAGCTTCGAAGAAGAACGAAGAGAGCGTTAAAAAATAAGTTTCTGGAGGCAAGCGTTCTGTCACCTCCAGGTTTTGGTTTTGCACCGCGAAGCGCTGCCGTTCGGATAGGGAGGTCGGTTGGCCGCTTTGGGCCTGGTAAAAGGAAGGACAAAAAGGACAAAAAAGACATAACGGATAGGCTGGAAGTCAATTTCGGTGAAGTTGGGTTTCCTTCAATGAGCCAGGGAATTCCTGGTTGCGATTCGTGTCCTGAACAGGTCGGCGCTGGTTATAGTGGCAAGAGAGTGATAATTTGGGCAAAAATCAGGTCATTCTTCATTCTTCATTCTTCATTCCCATGACGCCTCAACTTGTCCTTCATGATGCAGCCACCAGGGAGTGGCTTCGATTTCGGCAGCCAGCCCAGATTCTGACGACTTCGTTGGTGGACGAAGTTTTGCCCCTGATGCAGTTCATTGACCAGTTGGTGAATGAGCACGGGTATTATGCCGCCGGATTTTTGAGCTATGAAGCCGCCCCAGCCTTTGACCCGGCGTTACCGACGTACCCTCCCGGATCTTTTCCGCTCCTCTGGTTTGGGATTTTTGAAAACGTTGAGCGCCTGACGCTGCCTGAACCGACAACTTCGGTTGGGATTGAATGTCAGTGGGTACCTTCGATCAGCCGGGTGAACTATGAACGGGCTTTCCAGCAAGTCAAACAATATCTTGGTCAAGGCGAGACCTATCAGGTCAATTTCACGTTTCGACTCAAGTCGCACTTTCAGGGGAATCCGTGGGACTGGTTTTTGACGCTGGCCCAGGCTCAACAGGCTGATTATGGAGCATTTGTTGATCTTGGTTCACTCGTTTTGTGTTCGGCGTCGCCGGAATTATTTTTTCAGCTTGATGGTCGGCAATTGATTTCGCGTCCGATGAAAGGAACGGCGGCCCGGGCCTGCACTTCCGTGGATGATCAGGCGCAGGCGGACTGGCTGTTCCATTCCGAAAAAAACCGGGCCGAAAACATTATGATTGTGGATATGATCCGCAATGACCTTGGGCGCGTCGCGCAGGTTGGAAGCGTCACTGTTCCAAAACTGTTTGAAATCGAGCGATACCCGACGGTCTGGCAAATGACCTCGACGGTGGCGGCCACAACGGACGAACCAGTGTGGAAAATTCTGAAAGCACTCTTTCCATGTGCTTCGATTACTGGTGCTCCAAAGGCGCGCTCAATGAAGATTATTGCCGAACTGGAGTCCGACCCCCGACATATCTACACCGGGAGCATCGGCTATCTCGCTCCGGGACGGAAAGCACAGTTCAATGTGGCGATTCGAACCGTCTGGCTTGACCGGGCGACGGGGCAGGCCGAATTTGGGGTGGGCGGTGGAATTGTCTGGGATTCCGAACACAAAGACGAATATCTGGAATGCCAGACCAAGGCCAGGGTCCTGACCAGTCGCTGGGATGATTTCCAGTTGTTTGAATCACTGCTCTGGACGCCGGAAGATGGGTACTTTCTGGTGTCAAATCACTTGAGCCGGTTGCGTGACTCAGCCGCCTATTTTGGGTTTTCGTGGGATGAATCCAGGCTGGTTGCTGAACTGGAGCGGATTGCTCACCGGCTTCCCCAGGTGGCTCATAAAGTGAAAGTTTTTGTTTCGCGTCATGGGCAAATCAGCCACGAATGGATGGCCTTGCCGGTTTGTGCGGCTTCAGGAACGGTCAAGGCGCGGGTTGCCTTGTCACCAGTTCGCTCGACCGACCGCTTTCTGTATCACAAAACCACCCGGCGCGCGGTCTACGCCCAGGCACTGGCGTCGTTTCCTGATTGTGATGACGTTGTGTTGTGGAATGAGCGTGGGGAAATAACTGAAAGTACAAGGGCAAATGTGGTTATCCGGATGAATGGCAGGCTGGTCACGCCACCGGTTTCCTCCGGGTTGCTGGCGGGAACTTTCCGGAACTGGTTAATCGAAAACGGCGAACTCACCGAACAGATTATTTCCCGTGAGGATTTCGAGCGGGCTGAAGCGCGATTTCTGATCAATTCCGTTCGCAAATGGCAAGCAGTTGAGTTGTTCGATGGGAGTTTTCAGGAAGATACGGTTGTCCCATACCGCCTTTCTCGTTAGGGTTGGCGACCAAATCTATCTTTCCCGAAAAACATTCAATTATGAACAATACACTGATCAAACCTTTGTCCCTGGTGTTTGGAATCGGAGTCTTTCTTGGTGGAATTCTCAACTCGATAACCGTTCAGGCTCAGGTGATACCGATTGATGTGACATTCACCCCGGCGATTGAAACCGCAAGACCTGAACCGGCAGAACGATTTCCAGGGGAGGCGGAAATCAATCAGTTGCTTACCTTTTCTGGCAAGCCGGCTGTTTCGAAAGCGGTAAACGAATCCCCAACACCTCAAAATCCGCAGCCGTCATCGCCATCCGCCGATCCTGGGCAGGCGAAAAAAGACCCGTATCAGGTCAACCCGTTGATTGCCCGTGGAGTGGCCACGATGGACGGTTATGAGCCGCTCAACGGCAAGGAGCGCGTGAAACTCTATCTGTTACAGACCTATTCACCCGCCGTGGTGTTTCGGATTATCGGGCCTTCGATTGGGTACCAGCTTGGCGAAGTCCCGCCCGAATGGGGAAACAACTTTGGTGGGTTTGGTCGGCGGGTCGCTTCAACTTATGGCGTGTTGATCCTTCAAAGTTCATTCCAGGCCGCTGGAGCTGCCGCCATGGGATATGAGCCGCGCTATGTTCGGAGTTCAAAAAAGGGATTCTTCAAGCGAACCGGGCATGCCTTTATGTTTAACTTCCTGACCTTGAACCGGGACAAAAAGCTGCGGATTGATTTCCCGACGCTGATCTCAATTTATGGCTCAAATATGATTGCCGCCCATGCCTGGTATCCAGACCGGTTCACCGCACGCGGAGACGGTGTTCGATTGGGGAACACCAGTCTGGCGATTCGGTTTGCGTCAAATTTGTTTCAAGAGTTCTTACCAGACATCAAAAAGATTTTCCGGCGCAAGTAGTAATCCCAGTTTGTAGTCAGTAGTCCATAGTCAGTCGTTCACTCAGTTTATTTAGTTGAATTCCTTGACTGTTTTCTAATGCGACGTTTGGGGAGCTACCACCGGATTTCGGAGCCTTCAATATGCGCTCTGCACGGTCCGCGCCCCAGGGGGCGCGGACCGTGCGGTCAGAGAGAAATCCAACTCGTTCCCGGTGGTGGCGCGTTCAATGCAACGCTGACCACCGGCTAACATTGCTCCATCGCTTCGGGATGAAATCAAAAAACCTACACGTGAAAGCTCTCATTTTCACCCTCGATTTTTCTCGCGAGCCCAGGCTGAGCAAGCAACCGCCAGAAACCCGAAAATCAGCAACACGCTGTATTCCATTCCGTTGCGTCCGGCACCAACCACAAACCAGCCTTCCTTCCAGTGGACGAGGATGATGCCCATCATCAACTGGAAACAAAACGTGATTGAAATCGGAATCAGAAAATATCCCGCCGTAAGTGTGAGTGTCCCAACAATTTCAAAAAGGGTAATTGACCAGGCGAGCGCCACCCCCAGCGGAAACCCGACGCTGGAAAGATAGCCTCCAAACGGAGTAACGCCTCCCACGGCGATCCGGGTGAGGCCGTGAATAATCATTAAAACAGCAAGTGTGTATCGAAGCAGACGAATCCCAGGATCTTCGCCTGCACTGGTTGCACGCAATAAAGACAGCATGATGACCTGTCCTGTATATATCTGGATACGCACTGATTTACAGAGGGCGGTACCTTACTGAGAAATGTGTTGAATCGTCAAATACTATTTCTTGGAGTGCTACGGCTTGACGGAGCTTTGGAATGTGGTGGCTTTTTATGAAAGCGGTGTCAAGCCGCCGCACTCCATATTTTAACCAAACGGCTAAAACCTTTCACCAAAAGGTTAAGGATTCAAATTCAATTTAAGGTTTAGAGTCGTCGCGCCTGGTGTCAGCGTTGGAGTAACCCTTTTTCCTGAACTCTGGTGTTTTATGCCTCCTGGCTCTGTGTCAAAAGCAGCCATATCTTCTCTTGTGCCGTGCAGATACCTTTCAGGCCACCAGGAACATCTGTTTGAGCAAGGAAAGTTATTTCATAGTTGTCTTGATAGAGTTGATGTACTTCCTCATCACTGATTGAAAACGGAGGACCTGGCATCACGCTTTGGTCATACTCATAGCAAATCAGCAATTGCGGCGCTTTATCCGTGATCTCCATAATATGTGCCGCGTAGCGCCTTCGAACTTCTTCAGGAAGCGCCACCAACGCTGCCCGATCATACATCGCGTCCACCGGGCCAAGTATCGTGCTGGACAACTCAAAAATATCACCGCCGAAGATATCAATATTTTGTGCACGATAGTGGTCCATTTCGCCAATTCTCGATAGTTCAGGTTCGACTCCAAGCTCGGTAAATAATTGTTCAATGGCCAGTTTGCTCAATTCGGCACCAACTACCTGATACCCCTGAGACAGAAGCCAGGAAATATCGAGCGTCTTACCGCACAACGGGAGAAAGACACGACTGCCTTTCACCAAAGAGAGTTCATTAAAATATTGTACCAGCAGCGGGTTGGCGGTACCTGTGTGGAATGCAATATCATTTTTTCCCCACTTTTGATGCCAGTAGGTTGTCTCCATAACACGTTACTCCGTTATCAGCGATTCCCAAAAATTGGGTTGCTCAAGTTATAACCTTTTGTTTGATAGGGCGGAAGACGCACCATTTGCACTGTATTCGTGCAAGACACGCCATGTCACACGATTTGGAGCTGAAGTAATACCAAATTGGGTTCAGGGCATTGGGTTCAGAATTCAGAGAAATACAATTACCTCAATAGTTTAGCCTTTCTGTAAAGCGATGAATTGATTTCAAAAGGAGGATCCGGATCTCCCGTGCTATAGTCCGGGTATGTCAAAACCGGATCTCAACCTGCTCTTCACCCTGGATGCGCTCCTTTCAGAAGGTAGCGTTGCCCGTGCCGCCCACCGGTTGCAGCTTAGCCCATCGGCAATGAGTCGGGCGCTGGCACGATTGCGGGAAACAACGGGTGATCCGCTCCTGGTGAGAGCCGGACGCGGGCTTGTTCCGACACCGCGAGCCATTGAACTACGCGAACAGGTCAGCCAGCTTGTTCAGGCTGGAGAAGCCGTGCTCCGTCCGTCTGAGGCTCTCAACCTCAACCAGCTCGTCCGAACGTTCACCCTGCGAACCCGCGAAGGCTTTGTAGAAAACTTCGGCCCTGACCTCATTGCTCGGGTCAGTGCGGAAGCTCCCGGCGTGCGGTTGTGCTTCGTTCCAAAGCTGAACAAAGACAGCACACCGCTTCGTGACGGGACCATTGACCTGGAAACAGGCGTGGTCGGAAAAACAACCAGCCCGGAGGTGCGCGTACAGCCTCTGTTCCAGGATCGGTTTATTGGGGTTGTGCGAATGGGTCACCCGCTAAGCGATGGTGAAATAACACCTTCCCGGTATGCGGCTGGAAAGCACATTGGCATCTTGCGGCGGGGACTTGAACGAGGCCCCATTGATGAAGCGTTGAACCGGCTTGGGCTGGAACGCGAAATCACCACCATCGTCAGTGGATTTTCGACGGCACTGGCTCTGGCACAGGCATCTGATCTGATCGCCAGTGTTCCCGAACAACACACCGGAATCCTCCGCACGGGAATGCAGAGTTTTCCCCTTCCGGTTCCTTTGCCGGAGTTCACGGTTTCATTGCTCTGGCATCCGCGATTGGATGCAGACCCGGCGCATCGCTGGTTGCGGAAGATCGTTCGCGATATTTGCACAAAATAACTGATACCATTTGGAAATAAATTGTTTCTGTAACAAATCCTGTGATGCAAAGCATCTATGGAGTGCGGTGACCTGTCACCGCTTTTTTACGCAACGACCTGTCGTTGCCAAACATTTGCGCAGGAGAATGATCCAGCGACAAGTCGCTGCCTGACAAAGCTGCAACAAGTTGCAGCACTCCAAAAAAATATTTAAAAGCAGATTTCTATTTCGTTTTACTTTCGTTTTATTTCAATTCGAGGTTAGACCATTTTTGTGAATTCAATATAAATAACATTCGACTTGTTAGCTAAATAGCACATTCTCAATTGTTTACATAATGGTTGAGGAATTCCAGGTTTTGTTACTTTGTACGGCATACGGCTTGCCATCCAGGGAGTCAATTTAACTTATGACTTCTTTTGGAGGGTACAATGCAGACAGAGTTTAATACAAACCGGATTTCGTTTTCCGTATTTTCAACCTTGAATCGCTGGTTGATTTTGGCTGGAGTCGTTCTTCTCAGCGGCTTTTCACCTGGTATTTTGGCACAACAGGCTTCACCGACACTTTTTTCCGTCGTTTCACCAAATCAGGCAACACGCACTTTCTTGAAAAATGAGCCTGAAGCCCAGCTTATTTCCATCACAAGCGACACCCTTTCACGTTTCCAATCGCATTCTGTGCGGCTTCCCTTGGTCAACGAGGAGCTTGAAGCCATTGGGACCGGCTTTGAAACTCGCAGCCAGACCAGTGTCACCTGGCGTGGAAAATTTCCACAGGATGGCGGTGATATCACGTTGACCTGTGTTGATGGGTACTGCGCCGGGGTGATTCAATCACCAACGTCTTTGTATACCATTGCTCCGACTGAAGTTCCACATATATCCATTCTGAAGAAACTTGACCATCAAGCGGCACCAACCTGTGGCGGAACCTCAACCGTCGAGGTGCCGCACCTGACACATGAAACGGCGCGCCCGACAATTGTCTCAACGACATCAGTGTCCACACTCGACATCATGATTGTTTACACGACCCAGGCGAGAGTTGCGGCTGGCGGAACCGCTCAAATGCTGGCTCAGGTCCAAAATGCCGTGGATGCCGCCAACACCGCCTACATCAATAGTCAGATAAATGCCCGGCTGCGGCTGGTTCAGACAACCGAGGTGAACTATGCGGAAACACCTGACTTCTTCCAGATGCTGGAATGGTTACGAACTGACCCCACGGTTGCCGCCAGACGCAATACCTGCCAGGCGGATCTGGTTTCAATGCTGGTCAATAACACGTCGCTGGGTGGCCGAGGCTATTTGATGCAATCCGGAAATATCGGTCCGGCCTTTGAAGCGTACGCCTTTTCGGTTGTTTGCTGGTACTACGCGTCGAGTTATTACGTGCTGGCCCACGAAGTCGGCCACAACCTCGGATGTCACCATGATGCGGCAAATACAACTGAACAGGGAGCTTATCTATTTTCCTACGGTCAGTATTATTCAGGTATCTATCGGACAGTCATGGCCTATGACAATGTGTGCCAGTGCCCAATCTATGCCGGGTTTTCAAATCCAAATCTCACCTTTCAAAACCTGCCAACCGGTATTGCCAATCAGACCGACAATGCGGCGACCATCAACCAGACGGCGCCAATTGCCGCAAATTTCCGGGGTCCAGGCATTGTCATTCCGGCACTCACGCTGGCAGCACCTAACGGAGGGGAAACACTAACGGCGGGAACTGCAGTTCAGATTGTCTGGACCACGACAGATGACTACCCGGAAACATCGGTTCGATTGGAACTGATGCGCAATGGAACACTTCAGCAGGTGATTAGCGCTTCAACCGCAACCGGCAACAATGGAATCGGCACATTTTCCTGGGCGATTCCGACGAATATCGCATCTGGGAACGGCTACCAAATCCGGGTGAGCCACCCATCAAATTCCACCGTTCAAGACGTGAGTGATGCGACGTTTACCATCACCGGGCCAAGCACCGCGACGCTCACGGTGACAACACCCAATGGTGGGGAATCGTGGGCGCTTAACACCCGGCAAACCGTTCGGTGGACCTACACTGAAAATCCGGGCAGTTCAGTCAAAATTGAATTGTTCAAAAACGGTGTTTTTCGACAGATGATTGCTGCGGCAGCCCCGATTGGAAGTAATGGAAGTGGTTCTTTTGCCTGGGATATTTCTTCGGCTGAGCTGCCTGGGAGTGACTACACGGTAAAAATCACCAGCACTTCGTTTTCGACAATCAGTGATGTCAGCAACAGCAATTTTTCACTGGGAAGCGTGCCGGTTGCTGCCACCATTCAGGTTGTAACGCCCAACGGCGGTGAAAAGTGGAAAACCCGGATCCAGCAACAAATTCGCTGGAGTTTCACGGGAAATCCAGGTGCCAAGGTTAAAGTTGAACTCTACAAGGGCGGAGTGTTCAAACAGGTCATCAGTGCTGGCGCGACGATTGGCACAAGCGGAGCCGGGAGCCTGAACTGGCTGGTTCCTTCAACTCTGGCTGCCGGGAGTGACTACAAAATCAAAATCACCAGCACCACCACCGCCAGTGCCACTGATTTCAGCAATCAGAATTTCAGTATTTTCCGGTAAGCCGGGAAGGATGTTTGGGGTTTTGTTCTTAGTGCTTGGAATACAATATGTTACAGGAACTAAATGCCAGGAATGAAGCCCCTAAACCCGGCCCCAACCTGCGTACTCCCAACCTCCAAAAGCAAGGGGTGCCAGAATTTTTTTGTTGACAAGTCAAAATTCACCCGGTATTTTGCAGCTTCCAGATTGACCCGTGGCGATTTAAAGCGAATTGCACCACGTTAAAAACTGCTAAACAGCACCGGCCAAAAAGTTTTGATTGCCCTGTGTTTGTTGAGCACAGGGTTTTTGCTTTTTTGGGGCTACGAAATCTGGTTCTTTTTCAATTTCACACGTGGCGATTTACGCGAATTGCTCCACGTTAAAAACTGCTAAACAGCTCGGAGGAAAGATTTATCCCCTGTGCCTGTTGTTCGGTGCACAGGGGTTTTTCTTTTTTCGGCTGTTCGGTGCAACCAAAGAACTTTAGGAGGATTTCCATGAGTTTTGTCACCGGACTCACCTGCCGCGAATGCGGTCAACGATATGCCAAACAGCCTACGGCGGGCTGTCCTGAATGTTTTGCCCCGCTTGAAGTTGCCTATGATTATCAGGCGATTCGCCAATCACTGACGCGGGCTGCCATCGAGCGTCGCCCGACCAACATCTGGCGCTACCGTGAATTGCTCCCGCTGGATCAAGATCCCGAAATTGGTCTCAGCACTGGCTGGACCCCGCTGGTTCGGGCCAAACGCCTGGGCGAAGCCCTTGGACTGAAAGAGTTGTACATCAAAAACGATAGTGTGAATTCCCCAACGCTTTCCTTCAAAGACCGGGTGACCGCCGTGGCCATCAACAAAGCCAAAGAGTTTGGGTTGTCAGCCGTTGGGTGCGCTTCGACCGGGAATCTGGCCAACTCAGTGGCGGCCAATGCGGCAGCAGCGGGTCTTCCAGCCTATGTTTTGATTCCCTGGGATCTGGAGCAGTCCAAAATTACGGCGACTTCGGTGTTTGGCGCCAATGTCATCGCCGTGCGTGGCACGTATGACGATGTGAATCGTGTCTGCAGCCAGATTGCGGATCGTTATAATTGGGGACTCGTCAACGTCAATTTGCGTCCATTTTATGGCGAAGGCTCAAAGTCGGTCGGGTATGAAATTGCCGAACAACTCGGCTGGCGTGCGCCAGATGCGGTGATTGTCCCAATGGCGGGTGGGTCGCTCATTACCAAGATTCATAAAGGGTTGAAGGAACTGGAACTGCTTGGGCTGCTTGATGGGGAAGTCAAAACCCGTTTGTATGGTGCCCAGGCTGCCGGGTGCAACCCAATTGTCACCGCCACCAAACAGGGCACAAATATTATCCGTCCAGTCAAACCGAAAACCATCGCCAAATCACTGGCGATTGGAAATCCGGCAGATGGTTATTTTGCCGCGAATGTGATCCAGCAAAGCGGTGGCTGCGGGGAAGATGTCACTGATCAGGAAATTATTGACGGCATTCAGTTGCTGGCTGAAACCGAAGGGATTTTTACCGAAACAGCAGGTGGCGTGACGGTTGCCGTCACTCGAAAACTGGTAGCGCAACACAAGCTGAATCCAAATGGAGTCACCGTCATCACCATCACCGGAAATGGTCTCAAAACCCAGGAAGCGCTTCCGTTGACCACGCCACTGGTGATCTCTCCATCACTGCGCGAGTTTCAAGAGGTGCTCGAACAGGAATTTTCAACTCAGCCGGCTTATGCATGAACTGGGGCCGTTTAAATTATGAGTTATGAATTATGAATTATGGATTATGAAAAGCTGAAACCCTTTATACTCAAGGAGTTAACCTTGTTGCTTCGATTTTGAACCCTGCTTTCTCATAATTCATAATTCATAACTCCATAGAAGGGACACGACATCATGGCTCAATCAATTTTAATCCCAACGTTATTGCGACAACTTACGGGTGGTTCAGAAGTTATCCAGCTTCAAGCTGCAACAGTTGGTGAAGCGCTCACCACGCTCGATTCCCAATTTCCAGGGTTTCGCGCCCGAGTGTGCGATGAAACCGGCCAGTTACGCCGCTTCATCAACCTTTATCTCGATGGCGAAGACATTCGCTTTCTGGACAATTTAGCGACGCCGCTTCCAGATACGGCTGAGGTCGCCATTATTCCGGCCATTGCTGGAGGGTAAAACAGGGCTCAGGGCAATCAAAGGGATGAGGGATGAAGGATGAGGGATGAAATAAAACCAATTCTTCAGCCGCTTTCTTCAGCCCTCAGCCCTCAACCCCAAGCCCAAAGTTTTTTGGAATTCAATATGCACACACACACATCACACAATCTGGTTGTTTTGAAATTTGGTGGGACTTCGGTCAAAGATGCCCGTGCGATTCAGGCCGCGGCTGAAATTGTGGCCAGTCGGCGCGACTGCCACCCGGTTGTAGTGGTTTCAGCTCTGGCCGGAGTAACTGATGGATTGTTAAAGCTGGCTCACTCAGCGGTAGATGCACCATTGGCCACGACTCTAAAAACATTGAAACAATTGGAGGTACGGCATTTAGAGGTGCTTCGCGAGTTGACGGGGCGTGCCCCTTGCCTGGCGGCACAATTGTTTCGGCAGGAATATGAAACACTCCTTGAATCCAAATTTGCTGAACTGGAGTTGTTATTGTGTTCAGTGGCGACATTGGGTGCCTGCACACCAATTCATCAGGATGCCATTGTGGCCTTTGGTGAACGACTCAGTTCTGTTTTGGTGACGGCGGCGCTTCAGATCGCTGGGATTCAAGCCGAAGTTTTTGATGTTCGGCAGGTAATGATCACGACGGATGAATTTACCGAAGCTTCACCACTCGTTGAGGAACTCAACCGGCGGGTGACAGCCCGGTTGCTGCCACGTATTGCCGACGGTGTTATTCCTGTCACACAAGGATTTGTCGGAGCAACCCGTTCCGGTGCGACCACGACCCTTGGCCGTGGCGGGTCAGATTTCACCGCCACATTAATCGGTGCCGCGCTTCGAGCGCAATCGGTTGAAATCTGGACCGATGTGGATGGCGTGATGACGGCGGATCCAAAGCTAGTGCCCGATGCGGTTACCATTCCTGAAATCTCTTATGACCAGGCTGAAGAACTGGCGCTCCGAGGAGCTAAAATATTGCACCCCAAAACGTTGCGTCCAGTCCGTGACCTTGAAATCCCAGTTTGGATTCGCAACACGTTAAATCCCTCAGCCCGTGGAACCCTGGTGTGTGCCAGGCCGACCCATCCGCCACAGGCGTCACTTGCCTGCCAGCGCAATCTGGTGCGGATTCAGGTATCGCTGTCAGGCACAAACGCACTGACTTCCAGTCTTTCTGGGCTGGCAACACTTTTTTCAAAATTAAAACTCTTCCCGGAACAAATGGTCTGCACCCCGGCGGCCATTACCTTGCTGTTACCCAATACTCAGGTGACGCAGGCCCTTGAGGTTACCCTTGGAGAAATGGGTGTGATTCAGGTCGAACGGCATCAAACTTTGGTCTCCGTGATTGGTCAATCCGTGACCCCCAAGGCCCTGGAAATGTTGGAGCTTGCCGAGGCTGAATGGATTCAACCTGATATTTCCAACGGAAAGTTATTGATCGCCACTCACGACCGGTTTCTCGCACAGGTAATGAGACGTCTCCATGACCAGTTTGTCCAGTCACCAATCAGCCAGGTATTGACCACCTCAGGTTTGCTGTGTCAGTCGGACTATCGCGAGTTAACAGTTGCCGCCGTTGCCTGAGTCTGGGTTGACACCAACCACATTCACCGCACAGTACGTCGCTGGCGCAATCGCTCAACTTGCGGAGTCGAGAGAGGGATGGGATACCCAGATTGCGTCCCCGGCGTCCTGTGCGGTGATTATTTTTGGGCTGAAGAAGACGGGCTGAGGGTTTGGAACCCATTTTCTTCCGCCCCGAGTCTTCGAGTCCTTCAGCCCCAAGCCCCAAGCCCTGGTATTTTCAGCCCCAAGCCCTCAGCCCTCAGCCCTGGTTTTCCTTGACAATCCCACCAACTTCCCGTATTTGATAAGCCACATCCTTTCACGTGAGTTGTCTATGATTGTTTCTTCAAACTAAGTTGAACCTGTTGTGAAACCACTCTGGTTTCTGGCCTTTGCCTTGACGGGTGAAGTGCGTCTGACTGGTTCGATTCTTTTCGCACACGTTTTCCCCAGTTGTTCAATTGACCCGACCTTTGTCGCCACTGATCCCATTTGGGGTGTCAGGTTGCGCGCTTCGTGTGTCGAAATCCCACGCCTGACAGGTGTGGTGAAGATTTGAAGAGGATTTTCAGCAATGAATTTGCACGATGAGTCACATTTAGGATCGCCATTTGATGATGGCAATGTGTACGACCTTCTGTTTTCCAATTTTGAGTACGGTCTGGAGTATTATCTTCAACTTGCACAAGCTGCCCAGGGCCCGGTGCTTGATATCGCCTGTGGAACAGGACGTGTCATGCTTCCGTGCCTGGAGGCTGGCCTTGACGTAGATGGGCTCGATTTGTCAACGGCACTACTTGACCGGTTGGCAGAAAAAGCCAGCACCAAAGGGTTCCATCCACGGTTATTTGAAGGCGATATGCGGGACTTCCAGCTTGAACGGCGGTATCGGCTGGCCATTATTCCATTTAATGCCTTTGTGCATTGTATGACTGGCGAAGAGCAAATTGCGGCGCTGCGGTGCATCCGCGAACACCTTGAGCCAGGTGGAATGCTGGCATTTGACACGTTCTTTCCTGGAATTGAAGTGATCGGCCAGGCTCATCAACCCCGGGTCCTCGAAATGGAGACCGATCATCCAACGCCAGGGTGGAAAGTACGTGTGTATGACACTCGAACTCTCAATCGGGTAGACCAGATTCAGCATTCCTTTATGGAAATTGAGGAACTCAACGAAGCTGGTGAAGTTGTGAAGGTTCATCCAAGTCAGACGCACATTCGCTGGATTTACAAACAGGAAATGGAGCTTTTGCTTCGGTTGAGTGGATTTTGGAACTGGAACATCTGGGGAAGCTTCGAGCGGCAACTACTGGTGAATGAAACCGATGCCATGATTGTGGAAGCCACGGTGTGAGAGGGCGGAAGACTTTGGGCTTGGGGCTGAAAAAACCAGGGCTGAGGGCTTGGGGCTGAGGGCGGAAGACATCGGGCTGAAGAATTGGTTTTATTTCATCCCTCATCCTTCATCCCTCATCCCTTTCTTTGCTCCGAGCTTGCGAGTTTTCAGCTCCAAGTCCGAGGCTTTCAGTTCGAAGTCGTTTGATTTTTTTTCGTGTATTTCGTGTATTTCGTGGTTAAAAATGCTTTGGAATTTCCGCTGATGTCCCGATACCCTTCAAACCGGTACTCCTAAACTCATTTCTGGAAGGCTTTATGAAATCTCTGTACTGCTGGTTGCTTGCTTTTGTCATGATTGGATTGTCTTCAACAGGGTTAGCGCAGAACCACAAGTCAGCCAAATTGACCACCTATCCGCCGGATGCGCTGACCGGGCTTGAAAAATGGCGGGCTGAATATGAATCAGATGTGAAGTCTGAAACCGGCTGGCTTTCGATTCGAGGGTTGTTTTGGTTAAAGCCCGGTGCGAATTCGGTTGGAAGTGCGGCTGATAATGTTGTGATATTGCCAGCAGAATCCGCACCGGCTCAGGTTGGTGTGATCACACTCGATGGCAAAAAGACCCGGTTAACGGTTCAAGCTGGAGTTCCAGTGGCCGTCAACGGGAAGACCGTGACTGAAACAGATCTCAAAACCGACGCCGATGGCAAAGCGGATATGATGACGCTCGGCACGCTCTCCTTTTATATTATTGTGCGCGGAGAGCGGGTCGGTGTTCGACTCAAAGATACAAACAATCCGGCGCTCCGAAATTTTCCCGGCGTCCACTGGTTTGAACCCAAAGGTGCCTTTCGGGTTGAGGCCAAATTTGTGCCGTACAATCCGCCCAAAATCTTAAAAATCACCAATGTGCTGGGCGATGTAAGCGATGTCCCGAGCGCCGGATATGTTGAATTCCGCATACTGGGGAAAAAGTGCCGGCTGGATGTTCAACAAGCCGATGACCGGCTCTTTGTCAATTTCAAGGACAGGTCTTCGGGCGTGACTACCTATGGTGCCGGTCGGTTTTTAGAGCCGGCGCTTCCGAAAAACGGCAAAGTGGTGATTGATTTTAACCGGGCTTACAACCCGCCCTGTGCCTACACTGAATTTGCCACCTGCCCATTGCCGCCACCACAAAATGCACTTCCAGTGGCGATTGAAGCCGGGGAAAAGAAGACGCATTGAAGATAAAAAGCGGGGAATGGTATGGTTAAAGGTGAGGTTTACGCAAAGTGCTGGTTTTATTTGTGTCCACTCTGAAAAGTCTGCATTCTTTAGCAAAATGGGAAAAATCACCTACTGCAAAAACTCAACCATCACTGAAGCCTGGGCCAAAATCTTGGGATTTCCAGGTAAGCGGAATGAAGAAGAAATTGGTGCTCTGGCATATTTCGGAAAGAAACGGTTTGACAATTTCCAGCCGATCCCTTCAGTCGTTCTGATTGATTCCTCGCTACCTGACATTCCCCCATGTTGGGAAAAGCAACTCACCTGGGATGAGGGCAAGTTGTTAGCCAGAATTGGTCATAGGTTCCTCAGCGTTCATTACCTGAATAGAGGGAGGGATCCATATCAAACTTTCGATCAGTCATTGCAACCATCATTAGAGGGTTGGTTAGATGTTTATAGAGATACACTGTCAAGCGCAACAGATGAGTATCTGGTTGATCAAATTGGGTTTGGGTATGTCAATCGGTTTCAATTCGCTGCGAAAGATTTTGATCTCTCCAGGCATTTTCGCCTGAGTCTTGGGATTGATATCGCCGCCGCTCAAAACGGAATTTCCGGAATAGAAACAACGTTTCGATTGGTTGAAAAGGAGGTTGACACCAGTATTGTGGTTAACTTACAAGTTGATGCGGGATTCTCAAACAATTCATTTCTACAAGTGCAAACCAAAATTTTTGCTGAGCGGCAGTGTAAAATCAATTGTTCTTTCAAAGACAAGGAACTCATTTTGCAAGAGATTGCACACGTAAAGGAAATAGCCAAAGCAACTTTCTTCGATTTTGCGACTGATGAAACACATCAACTGATGGAGGCTCACTATGCTTCAGATGAATCATAGAGCAAATACTTACCCCAATCCCTTATTTACACAGTCGTCAACTGGAGTGCCTCTGACCCGCCATCCAGTTCAGGTTAAAACAACTTCAGATGAAAATAGTCGTCCTCAGCCTGGAGATTCGGGCAGTTTATCACTTGAAGCCTTTCTTGAGTTGTATGAGTCAAAAAGGAATGCGCTGGCCTATCGAGCAATTCTTGGAGAAGTACTTTCAAGGCGGGAACAAGCGGAACTTAATATTTTGAATCAATGGCTGAGTTGCTTAATGGAGAAACCTGAACCTGAGGATCCGCTTGTTACGCAGGCGGTAAATGAAGCAAAACGATTACTCAATAAATATTGAAAATGGCAGTTGTTCGATTCACTCCCCACCCTGTGATTTCGTCATCCACCAGGTACACCAACTTTGGCAACTGGTTACTTGAGAATTTCTTTGATCATCTGTGCTCATACTGTCTGACGAAACATAGCTCACTGGCCATTGACCACTATGAGCCACAAAAATATGCACCAGACAAAATAAACAACCCCAATAATCTCTTGCTTGCCTGCCAAAACTGTAATGGAGCCGGGGGGAAAGGCGATTATCATCCCTTCCATAGCACCAGAAGACGACTGCCCAATGATAGGACTGGCCACCTGGTGCTTGATGTTCGGACTGACAATTTGGGTGAACTCTTTACCTTGGACTCGTCTTCAGGTCAGCTCCGAGTAAAACCAGGACCAACTGCCGCCAGGGCTGCCTGGAACGCAGTCACGCTTTTGAACCTCGATCTGGATTACTTAAATCAGTACCGAGGACGTCTGCTTGAAAAGCTTCTGTTGTGTGAGAAATTGATCATCCGATTAGGGAAACAGCCCAAGAAAGAAGAACCCGAGACCAAAACTTGTCTACGTATTCTTACCAAAGAACTTGCAGAACAATGGCTCTTCTTTTTCGCTTTTGATATTGACGTGTCGCCCCAACTGGCAAAACGTATTGCACATCATCGGCCAGCCTTCTGTCTCAACTCTCCACACTCTCAAACTGAACCAGGCGATTGATCTGGACAGAAATGTTTCATTGGTAGTCTCATTGTCGAAGATTTCATTAATATTTCTTGAGCTGTGCTTCCGATAATCTCATTTGGTCATTTCACTCCAAATTCTTGAACTATCGAGTTGGGCGATTATCTTGAATTACTTCACCACCTCATTGATTTGCACACAGTTAAACCCATAATCCTGATCCCAGCCGTTGGAGGGTGAATTGATAGTCTTCGTCATTGATTCGAGAGATTGCAGTTACTTGCCAGGTATCAGAGCCGAGAAACAACTTTGCTCCACGCTTCAAAAATGACTTTGGTGGGTTTGAAAAGACCCTGGTCATTGTGGCCACGGGAACCCCGGTTAAGCCAGGGGAATCGTCATCTGGTAAGGTTGGCAACCCGGACCCTGTTCCTGAAGGTTGGGACTGACCAGATACGTTTGATTCTGGTGGCTTTGAAATCAACGACGGGTCTGGTTCATCAACGACAATGCTTTCGTCCGCATCCTCATCTCGAAGGTTCAGATTTTGTTGGTGAAGTTCTTGAATGGATTCCTTGAGATTCCTCAGTGCTTCCTGGATTTCTTCAATTTCACTGCCCTGATCCAGCCGCGTGACGATGGTTGTGGCCGCGTTGATCACCCAGGTTCCACAGGTAAATCCGTCTTCCTGAAGGGTAGCTGACAAATCGGTAATATTGTCCACCCGGGTATAGACGCCAGTCATGCGTAACATTTCCTGGAGCAATGCCCGTTTTCGCCGACTTGAGCCAAGTGAATCAAAGAAATACACAAATGGTTGTGACCGCCGCTCTGGATTTTGTTGAATGATGAGTGTGGCCCAATGCGCATTACTGAAATTGATTGGGACAATAGTGTAGGCCAAAACGGCGCCGTGTTGGGTTTGATCCAGAAAGTCGTCCCGAATAAATTCAGCCAGGGCATCGGGATGGGCCAGCAGGTCAACGGCAGGTGCAATATGGGTTTGAGCCGGAAGGTCAGCCGTTTGTAATCCCTGACGGACCTCCTGATCAGTGAGCCAGTTGTCATTGATTTTCGCGCCTTTGAATTTTGCCCAATCTTTCGGAAGCTGGCCTTTGGCTTTGACCTGTTTTTCCTGGATCTGGGTCAGCAAATCAAAAATTTCCTTGTAGTCCAGGGATAACGCCAGGGCGAGCGGGGTAATTCCATCCTTGTCTTCTTGGTGCAGGTCAACACCGGCTTTGAGCACCATCTTGACCAGCTCGACATCATTGAGCCGGATGGCCAGGTGGAGCAGGCTTTCCCCCTTTTGAGAATAGTCCTCGTGAACCAGATAGGCCAAAACCTGCTGCAACTCTTTTGGCTTTTCCTGAGCCAGTTTTTGAATGGTTTCTTTTCCGGTTGGAGCGGTGAACGCTTCTTTGATCAGCCCAACCAGTTCCTCATTGATGGGTACAATTTCTTCTTCTTGCAGGATATTGGTCAGTGAAGCTGAAAAGTCAGGGCCTGCGACCGTCGGCAACTCATTCCGGAACGGATTGGAACTGTCAGGTTTGGTCCCTTCCAGAAAACTGCTATATACCTCAAAAATGGCTTTGATGACGGCTTCGGGCGGCAGCTCAGCCAGTTCTTCTTGATGACGGCGCAACAGATTGGCAATCAGGTTATATACTCGAATCGGCCCCATGTGAAATAACCGTTGCTCATGGAGTGTGCGACGGTTTTCTTTACTTCCCACAGGTTTGATTTGTTTAAATAAGCCTGTAAGTGTTGATTTGTCACCCGCCAGGAGCTTTTCAACTTTGGTATGACCTGCGCTATGGGTATAAAGACTTTTGCCAACTGATTTTTTACTCTTCTCAACTTCACTTTCACTGGGCTTTAACAGACTGTCACTCAGGTCGGCCACCGTGAATCCACCGTATTTGGTGAGTTCCTGCCGTTTTTCACCATACACACCCGGCACAAAAACGTGTTTGGGCTGGTGCTCGATATCCCTCACGGATGAAAAGACATTGAGGAAATTATATGGTTTCTCTTGTGTCCCAAACGTTTGCCCCTGGGCAATATTCGAGAGGTGAAACAATGTGTCAAACTGGGCAAAGGGTAAGCGAATGGTCTCGATTCCGGAGGCCAGCGCGAAAAACTCCAGCACGGTTGCTTCAAATTCTTCAAGATCTTTCGGTGTGAGGCCAAGTGCTTTTAACTCAGCCTGAACTTCCTCACCTCGACCAGCAAACACAAACAGCATGGCGGTGGCAAGACTTCGGTTTCCAACCTGGGCACCGGTGGCTTTATCTGCTTGAGCCGCCAGAACTTTTCCAATCTTGAGCGCAAGCTGGTGTAACGACATGGCCAGGGCTGGCCACGACCGCCCGGCTTTGCCATAGGGATCTTTCAGTTGTTTTCCTCGGAAGCTGATTTTTTGGTACTTTGCCTTTGGCCACACCTGAAAATTCAGATCATACACGGTTGGTTTCTGAGCTGGCGCCGTGCCTTTTGTCTTCGGTGTTTTTTTCCCATGCCGGATAGCTTCGGAAAAAGCCAGCCAGTCGGTTGGATGAGTAATGGCGACAGGGTTGAAATCTTTGGGAAATGTTTTCTTTTTGGTCTGTTTAAATTTTGTAATTTCGAGAATGAGTTTCTGAACTTGCTTTTCGAAGCTCTCTAACCCTTGAACCGTCTGGAGATAACTTTCCAGATTTGAATTCAAGCCGTGAATCACCGCGATGACCTGGTTAAATTCATCCTGTTCCTCAGGGACTTCGTCATCTTCGCTGCTATAGTGGGCTTCGTCCTCGTCGGAAAGAATGTTTTCATCACGCTCACTTTCTTCATCGTCGCCATACCAGTAGTTATATACATCTTCATATTCAACACTTTCCAGTTCCATCAAATATGAATCAAGCTCACTCTGGTCATCGAGTTCGAAATATGGCGACCTGGGGTTTTCAATGCCCGCCTCATCCTCAAGATAAATTTCCACCTCCACAATACTGAATTGTTCGTCATACTGCTGAGAAATCTGGTCAAGAACTGAATCAATCTTTTCATCCCAGGCATTTTTTCCCTGGGTGTCAAAAGGCTCGATTAGTTGAATCGGCTGGCGGCTGGTTTCACCAAAGAACTGAGTCACTGGCCTGGTTTGTGGCAATTGTGCTGAATGATTTTTTTGGAACTGGAGTGAAGACTGTGACTTCTGATTCAGCTTTTGCTTCAGTTGGAGCTGAGTTCGAACGGCAGAGCGCTGGTTTACCTTTTCCTGTAACTGTTGGTGAGTTCTGGCGCCTGGGGGAACGGGTGCCGCATCCGTGGTGGGTGTCAATGTGACTGATGGTTGGGACTCGACGGATACGTTCTTTTGATTTTTCTCAACAGGTTGTTTGATTGAGTAGGTGTTCATAAGTCCAGGCATCTTTCTGCGTTCCTGGTGAAAATCTCAACTTGACCGGGTGGGGAAAATATGCCAAACACTCTTGTCTTGAGATTGAGATCTATCCGTCCCCGGAAATATTTATGCGTGTCTGGATGTGATATAAAACCACTTATGGATTATGAATTGCTCCAACGGGCCAGAACAGGGGATATTCAGGCGTTTGATCAACTCTATCAACGTCATAAGGTCGCCGTCTGGCAATTTGTGCTCAGTCGGGTGGGGGCGCCGATGACCGCTGAAGATATCGTTCACGATACGTTTCTGGAATTGATCAAACATCCGAACCGGTTTGACCCATATCGTGGAGTTCTGTTTGAAGTGTATCTTTGCGCCGTGGCGAAAAAGTTAATCCTCAAGCATCAACGCAAACGAAGGCGGGAAACACTGGTGTCAGACCAACCGGTGGCAACCACAACCCTCACCCAGGAGGTCAAGTCAACGTTTGAACAGCACGCCAACCAGAAGATTGATTTACAGCGGGCACTGAAAAATCTGGCTTTAAACCATCGTGAGGTCTTGCAAATGGTGGAGATTGAAGGATATTCGATCAAGGAACTTTCAGACCGGGCCGGGTTGAGTATTGTGGCGTTGAAGGCCAGGTTGCATCGGGCCAAACTGGCCTTGCGGAAGCTTCTGGTAACAGAGGTCAGATTCGAGAGCAAATGACTGGCCCGGTGGGCGCATAGGCGCCAGGATACGGAAAGGTGAGTCGGTGTGTGACAAGGAGTTGGAGAGACAAGGAGAGCATCCCACTGAGGTTGGGAGCGTGAATGACCTCCGGTTGGGAGCGGGGGAATGTTTTTTTCTCCTTGTCCCCGTGTCCAGATCGGACTCTACTCCCTTATCCTGGCGCTTATGCCCGGTGGGCGTTGGTGGGGATCTCAGTCTCAGAAACTTCATATTAGTGCATCCTCCGGCGGGGTGGTGCTTCATCGGATGAGTCAGAGACAAAGGTTGAGGTCGAAGTTGGGAGGAACTCCCGTTCGACATTTTTTTGAATGTTGGCAAAACCGGCGGAAACGATTTTCTCCAGTTTGAGACGATGGTCGCTGTTGGAGAAGTCAATTTCGGGATGGCATTCAATCAGTTGATATAAATGGAGTAGCTTAATGCTCTCCAGGATTTTCAATTGGGTCGTGTGACGGTTTGCAGGACTTGCCCCATCGGCGATTCGTTCAGCCAGATAGGTTTGAATCGCCGAGAGTAAAAACAACAGCAAATCTTGCTCAAAGCGCAGGATACGGTCGATTGAATCTGACAAGACAATTTCAATCGGCGGGCAAGGATCAGACACGATAGATTCCTCCGTTGATCTGGACTCACGATAGGAACTTGGATTTTCGGTAGCCTGAAAAAAATGAAGTCTTCTATAATTTCCACTTGCCGTTGAAAAAGATGCGGTGCTCATCATTTTTTTTTCTCGATGAGTTGCCTTACCCGAAGGGAGAACCATACAACGTGGCTGACAAAACCGATTCTGAAATCAAAAACGACTCAGCACCAACCCAACTGGCGAATATGAGCGCTGAACCGAAGTTCACCCAGGTCAATCTGGCACTTGACCA
Organism: Acidobacteriota bacterium; assembly: GCA_016208495.1. Taxonomy (NCBI): domain Bacteria; kingdom Pseudomonadati; phylum Acidobacteriota; species Acidobacteriota bacterium. Next base: position 22,731 of record JACQXX010000064.1, read on the forward strand.
CCTGCGAATTGATGGCAATACCCAGAGCCGTGCCGGGATCAACTGGAATGTGGTTGAAACCTATGCCGAACGGCTGGTGGCGGGCGATCAATTTCCACCGGTTGATGTGTATTTTGACGAGCACCAGTACTGGCTGGCGGATGGGTTTCATCGAGTGGAAGCCGCCCGACGCGTCCAATACACCGCATTTCCAGCCAGGGTGTTTCACGGTTCGCGTCGTGAGGCTCAATTGCACAGCATCCAATCCAATATCACCCACGGTTTGCAGCGATCAGATGCCGACAAGCGCATGGTGGTCTTGATGCTTTTGCAAGATGATGAATGGTGTCACCAAAGCAATTATGAAATTGCCCGGTATAGTGCCATCTCGGTTTCATTCGTCAGAAAGATCAAACAGGAAATTGACCAGCTCGTCAGCAGCCTGCATCCAGTTCAGGACCGCAAGCTGCAGGAGCGATATAGCGGCGCGGCGGCTGAAGTTTTAGCGCTGGTGGCTCAAAAGCTTCGGGTTCAACCGGCTGAAAAGGTCGTCCGCCGGGGCGGGAAAACCTACCGCATCAATACCTCCAAAATTGGAAAAACCAAATTGACTGACCAGCTTGAGCAGGTCTACCCACAGGCAAAGCAGATTTCAGAAACTGGCGTCAAGGTTGTAAAAACCGCACTGCCGAAAGCCGAAACTCCAGTGTTTGAAAGTCTTTGCCAGCCTGAGTCACCTGAAATTTTACCGCCTGAACAACTGGCTGCCCAATTAAAGCAGGCATATTCGGTTTCTGAACTGATTGAGTTATGTGCCTGTCTGATTGGGTCGGAGAATGCGTCCCTGTTTGCGGCGGTACGCAGTCGTCTTCGGGAACGCACTGCCGGGAGCGCTCTGTGAAGCGTGCAACTAGGCACAATGCGTAGATTTGACCGGTTCCAGAAAGACCGCCAGAAATAACTTTGAATCCTATCAAGATCGTTGCCTAACAGTTACTTGTGTGTTATATAGGCTTGGTTCGCATTGGCTTCACTTCAATTTTCGTCAATTTCAAATTTCCCAGTACTCAATTCAATTTCCCAGCACGACTGAATTTTTGGTCGGTGACTGATTCTTCAACACCTGGTTTTCGGAGTGGATTGATGACTCCCTCCGTATCTTTGTCTCGATTTCACTAACCTTTGACAAGGAGCGTCCAGACCCGTCTGAGCCGAAGATTCCATTCAAATTGAACACCTTTCAATCCACTGCCAGTCATTGAGGGTTGCGCTGAATTTTGCGGCGTGCGAGCCTGTCTTTCGGTATTGGTGTCAGGGTTCCTGGCACTGGCTGAAATTTGCACGCCGGTGCAAAATTCCAATTCGTTTTTCTCTATGTTTGGTTGAACGGAAGAGGTTTGTCTCAATTCGGTTGGAATCACTATTTGAGTGGGTACGGAAAGCTCAGGCTGCATCCTATGACGCTCATTCGGTCAACCCTGGAACTGATTAAAACCAAATTGAGCGAGTCGCTTCGGACCGAAGGGGTCACCAATGAGGATTGGGTTTTGCTCTCAAACCTGACCGACCAGGAAGGGCAGCTTTATGAAGAGACCAAACATAAAATCGTGATGGTGCTCGTCAATATTCAGCACGAAACCATTGTCAGCACCTATAACCGAACAGTCCCCGCCAAAGGCGATCAATATGCCGTGATTGCGCCACCGCTCTACATTGATCTGTTTGTGCTGCTCTATGCCAATTTCTATAACCAGAGTTATCGTGACGGGCTGGGGATGATTTCCCGAACGATCAGCTTTTTTCAGCAAAATCCCTGGTTTACCCACGACAATCTCCCTGGTCTGGACCCGGTGATTGACAAACTCACGTTTGAAATGGTCAATCTGAGCCTGCCTGACCTGAATTACCTGATGGGGATGCTCGGAGTGAAATACCTCCCCTGTGTGTACTACAAAGTCCGACTCTTGCCGTTCCAAACCAGCGCCATGCAGGCTGAAGTCCCAGCCGCAAAAGGGGTAACCGCCCCTGGAGAAATCTAGGGTTTGTTCGCCAGCCGTGAATTCCGTGTACTGTATGAGCATCAAGCACCTTACAAGCCGGTCATTTGAGCACGTTTTGCGCAATCCTTCGCATGAAAAGGGATTGATCAAAAGCGGAGAAGATCCGCGCCGGTATTTCTTTGAGCGGTTAGCCCGGGTTGTGGTCCATCATTCCTTTTACAACGGCGAAGATGATGTGTGCCCGGACTTTCGCATCCTGCCGACTCCCTCCACCGCGCTTCTGATGCAGAGCCTGGGGTTGGTTTTTAAGGAGGAACGGGGTGGGTTTTCCGTCTTCTATAACACCAAGCAAACCGATGGCCTGATTGCCTACCTGGAACGTCAGAAAACTGGTCATCCACCTGGAATCTGGGAGCGACTATCATTTGTTTTTGTCTCGACCAACCAGTTTTTTGTCAATTTTACCCAAATCAAAATCAGTATCAATCCAGCGCTTGAAAATTTTTATTTCACCAACCAGAAAGTCCATCTTCAAGGCCAGCAACGATTTATCCTGCATCCTGAAACCTATGTCACGGAACGGGAAACACTGGAGGTCACCCCGATTCAGGTTGCGGTTCCGGTTTCTCAGGCGGTGAAAAAGGTGAAGGTTCGGGCCATATCCGGTGAAACCGTGCTGTGTTTTCCACGGTGTTTTCCAGAAAAACTGCTGTTGCAAAAAACTCCCAATGCAATTACCTGCAAAGATGCGGAAACGGCCAGAGGTAAAGAGGTTTGTCGAGATGTGATCTATATTGATTTCTCAGCGGTCCCGGAAGACAAGTACACCATCGAATTGATTGGAAAAGACAGGGAAATCATTGATCGCCAGGAGGTTCTCTACACAATTGCCGCACCGGTGCCGCTGTGTTTTATCAACCTGCTGTTTACCAGCCCGGATGGCCGGAATCCAGATCACTACCCGGTTCAGCCGCTTCCCACTGGCACCATCGGCATCATTCCGATCACCTATGAAATCCACTTCACTGCGCGGTCAACCGTTTGGAATTATTATGTGGTGCCTCAGCGACTGAAAGAACGATTTTCTCATTTGCATATTAAGGATTTGACTCCTGACCAGGTCCCAATCAAGTTTGCGGGTCCCTGTCGCGTCAAACTGGCCAACGGCGCAACGGCCTATCGCTTTGTTTCAAAGGTTCCGATTCAGTTAGCACAGATTCCAACTCGCTCCTTTCAGCTTTGGGGGAAACATGGCCTGATGGTCCAGGAAGGTGTGTTGATAGACCGGCTTCCAGTCGCCTCAATGCAGCAGGTATTACCTGAAACCAGAGCCGGTATCTGCCTCAAATTGCTGACCAGTCTGGATTCCGACGCGGCTGAAACGGTGCCGTGTCAAAACCTGATCAAACACCTCTGTCACTTTCAGTGCGATACCATCACATCTGAAACCTGCTCGGAACAAACCAAGCACCTCAGAGCTATGGTCGAAGCCGAAAAGCAGGAACAACTCAAAACCCTCATACCAAAGATTCAAAATTGTTCTGACATTTTTGTCTATCTCTAACCCAACGCATCCCAACCCACCAAAGAGGACTTTATGCCAGTAACCGTGTATCGCAGAACGCCCGGTGTGTATATCACCGAACTCTCGGCTTTTCCTCCTTCAATTGTTGGTGTCCAGACTGCCGTTCCGGCCTTTATTGGGTACACCAAGAAGGCGGAAATCAGTGGAAAACCAGTCTTTATGAAGCCGATCAAAATTGGCTCGATGGTTGATTTCGTGGAAATCTTTGGAAAGGAATATGATCCGGTCTACCAGATTCAGGAAGTCACCGACGCAACGAAAATCAAAGCCCACGAGTATGACTTCCATGTCGTTGAGCCCCCGGCACAACCCACGACGCCCCCACCATACCCTCCTCCCAATGGAACCGCGAAATATTTCAATCTTGTTTTTCCCACCGGGAGCACCAAATTCAATCTCTATAACAGCCTTCGCCTGTTTTACGCCAATGGCGGTGGGAACTGTTTTGTCGTCTCCGTGGGAACATATGAAGGAACCACCAGCATTAGCAAAGATAAGCTCCTCGAAGGTTTAGGAGTAATCAAAGAGCAGGTCGGGCCGACCATGCTGCTTGTACCGGACGCGGTCTTGTTAGCGCCAACCGGGGGGAAAGAACCCGGCTGGGTATCGGCTGATTTTCAGGCGGTGACCCGTCGCATGCTGGAGCAATCCGCCGAGTTGAAAGACCGGATGGCCATCCTGGACGTGTATGGGACGCAACTGGCCACCAAGGAAAATTATGAAGACATCATCACCCGGTTTCGCGAAGATGTCGGAGACGCCGGCTTGAGTTATGGGGCCGGGTATTTTCCGTTTCTGGCAACAACCGTGATCCCGATAGACGATTTTGATTACACCAACATTACAGGTGTGACAGGCGGGACACCGCTGAGTGAGATTCTCACCTGGCAGGCCGCCAACCTCTATAACGGTGGATACCTCCCTGGGGCCGACCAGGGCACCAAACGCTATCTGGCGGTCAAAGCCGACATTGATGCCATGGCAACCACCACCACGGACCCTGGTATCACCAAACTCAACAATAATTTGATGGCATCGCTTCCGTTGTTGAAGGACATGCTCCGGATCATCATTGTCAAAGAAGCAATTTTGCCTTCAAGTGGCGCCATGGCCGGAATCTATACCTATAACGACGCTTCGCGGGGCGTGTGGAATGCCCCGGCCAATCTGTCATTAAGTGGTGTTGATCGAACCACTTTCAAACTCAATGATGAGCAACAGGGCGAAATGAACGTTCCAGTCAACGGCAAAGCCGTGGACGCCCTGCGAGAGTTTGTTGGGCGAGGGGTGGTCGTCTGGGGCGCACGAACACTGGACGGCAACAGCAATGACTATCGCTACATCCAGGTTCGCCGCACACTGATTTACCTGGAGCAATCCATCAAGAATTCGCTTGATAAGTTCGTGTTTGCTCCCAACGACGCCAACACGTGGGTGACGGTGGTTTCGATGGTTTCAAATTTCCTGCAAGGCTTCTGGTCCCAAGGCGGGTTGATGGGTGCCACCGCTCAGGAAGCTTTCTCAGTTCAAGCTGGCTTGGGAAGCACCATGACCCCGATGGACGTCCTGGAAGGTTATATGATTGTCCAGGTAACCCTCCAAATGATTCGACCCGCTGAATTTATTGAACTGACCTTCAAACAGAAGATGGAAGGTCTCGGCTGATATTCTCTTGGGTTGGAGCTTCAAGCGATGGGCTAAAGGCTGAGACTGGGAACTGAGGTCAAACTCAATTCCAAGGATCTTCAGATCGAAACCCTGAACCCTGAACCCTGAACCCTCATGGGTATGACAACTCCATTCCTTCACTCATCTTTCATCAGGAGGCATCATGGCAGGCGAAGTTCAAAATAACATTTGGCCGTTACCTAAGTTTTACTTCTCAGTTCAACTTGGTGACGATAACTCCGTCAGTTTCCAGGAAGTTGACGGGCTCAACAGCGAAACCCAGGTGATTGAATACCGTCACGGCAACAGTCCGATTTTCTACCCAATCAAAATGCCGGGATTGGGTCGGGTCGGAAATGTCACTATGCGCAAGGGCATTTTTGTCAATGACGCCCGGTTCTGGACCTGGTACAACGAAATCAAGATGAACACCATTGCCCGACGCACCGTGGTCGTCAACCTGCTCGACGAAACTGGCGCGCCCAAAATGGTCTGGACCCTCAACAACGCCTGGGTCACGAAACTGACTGGCACCGATCTCAAATCCGAAGGCAATGAAGTGGCGGTTGAATCCATTGAAATTGCCTTTGAAACCCTGACGGTGGCAGCTCCCTAAAACCGAGGGTTCAGGGTTCAGGGTTCAGGGTTTTTGAATGGGTGAAAGATGAAAGCTGCAAAGTGAAAAGATTTACCTTCTTATGGTGCTTTTTACTTCAGCGTGGCCGTGATTGGGTCAGGTTCGATCCTTTCGCTGTTGACTGGAATTGACGCCAGTTTTCAGGAAGTGTCGGGCATCCAGTCTGAATTTGGCTTTGAGGATGTTGGTGAAGGCGGCGAAAACCGCTACAAACATCGTCTTCCGCTGCCGGCCAAATATTCAAACCTGGTTCTGCGGCGGGGTGTGGTGACGACTGATTCCTTTCTGTCAGAGTGGGTCGGGCAGACCATTGGATCATCGCTTTCGCTGCCGATCATCACCCAAAATCTGCTGGTGACATTGCTCAACGAAGACGGTATCCCCTTGATTGCCTGGGGGTTTGTGAATGCCTACCCACTCAAATGGGAAATTTCGGCCATGAACTCGCAGGAAAACAAGATCCTGACCGAAAAGCTGGAGTTTACTTACAACTACTTTGAACGGGTCACGCTCGGAAGCCCGGCTTCGGTGGCCGTCAAACTGGCGCAACTGGCCGCCCGGATGGCTCTGTGAAACCAATTTAGGGTTCAGGGTTCAGGGAAAAAAACATAAAGGACCAAAGAGACAAAAAGGACATAAATTTGAAAACCCTGAACCCTGAACCCTGAACCCTAAACCCCAACTATGTCATTGGAAATCAGCGAGATCACAATTCGAATTGGCGTCCGGGAAGACGATCCTGGGGATGAACCCCGTCAACCCAAAACCGAACTCCGGGAAGTTGAACTCCTCGACCGGGAAGAGATTGTCGAAGACTGCGTCCGGCGTGTGTTGTATTTGTTGAAAACCCAGGGAGATCGGTGAGAAATTCCAGTCAGTAGTCAGTAGTCAGTAGACAAAACCCGGATCGTTGAATTCGTCAAATTCTTGAAAAGAATTGTTCCTAAATGATTCAAATAGAACAAAATCCACTTGACACGAATTTCAAAATCCCAACACTCGACTACTGACTACTGACTACTGACTACTGACTACTGACTACTGACTACTGACTACTGAAATCACCGCCTACGTCAACAGCGATTTCACGTCGCAGGTGGGCGAGGTGTTTTCGGTATACATCAATCCTGAAAAATACTCGCACTCCTATAAAATCTGTTACAACGACGTGCAGGCTCAGGGAAGCAATGGCGGGTCACCCGAGTTCAATCGGATTCCATCGGAAGAGGTCAAATTCGAACTGGTTTTTGATGGGACGGGCGTGGTGCCAAGCCCGATTCCCGGCGTGATTCCATTTACCGGTGATGGGATTGCAGCCCAGATCCTGGCCTTTAAAAACCTGATTTTTCGGTTTAACGGCAAAATTCACAGCCCCAATTACCTGAAAATTGTGTGGGGAAAGTTTATTTTTCCCTGTCGAATGTCAGCACTGACGATCAACTACACGTTGTTTAAACCTGACGGTACACCGCTCAGAGCCCGAGCCAACGCCACATTCATTAAGTTTAACAACGAACGGACCCTGGCGCTCGAAGCCAACCAGAACTCGCCCGATTTGGCCCACATCCTGACCGTCAAAGCCGGGGATACATTGCCGTTGATGTGTTACACCGTGTATGGCAGCAGCGCATACTATCCGCAAGTTGCTAAAGTCAATGGGTTGACTGATTTCCGGAATCTGGTCATTGGGACGCAGATTGTATTTCCACCGTTTGAAGGAGCCACGGTCCAATGACCACGCCGACCCCTTATTCAGTTGATACGTCCCTGGTTTCCTTCAGCATTAAAGTCGAAGGGAAGGAAATTGACACCACCTTCCAGGTGTATTCAATCAACACCTGGGTTGGTGTCAACAAAATTCCCAAGGCCCAGATTTTGATTTATGACGGCAGTCCGGCGGAGCAAACCTTTGAAATCAGCAACCTGTCCACCTTTCTGCCCGGAAAAAAACTTGAGATTGCGGCTGGCTACAACAACGGAAAACTGACGCCGATTTTTAAAGGCGTGATTGTCAAACAGGGAATCGAAATCACCCAAACCCAGGGTTCAAAGCTCATCGTGGATGTCACGGATGACGCCATCAAAATGACTCTTGAGCGCAAAAACGCGCTTTTTGAGAAGATCAAAGATAGCGACTTAATCACTAAACTGATTACCAGCAATGGTTTATCCAAAGACGTCGCCGCAACCACCACCGTTTATGAAGAAATCGTCCAGTACTATGCCACCGACTGGGATCTGATGTTGATGCGCGCTGAACTCAACAGCATGGTGGCAATTGTGGACGGCGGCAAAGTCACCGTCAAAAAACCTGATACCCAGCAAGCTCCCGTGTTGAAAGTCGAATATGGCGACACGATTCTGGACTTGCAGGCCGAAATGAACGCGGCCACCCAGTACAAATCTTCAGTCATTAAAAGCTTCACCTGGGACGTAGACACCCAGAAGTTGATCGAATCCGGACCCGGCTCGGTGTCGGTTCAGGAGCCTGGGAACGTTTCATCTGACGAACTGGCCAAAGTCTTTGATGTCAAGAAATACACTCAGCAAACCGGCGGCCCAGTGGAAAAATCGTCGCTTCAGGACTGGTCATCCGCCGAAGTGCTCAAGTCAAAGCTGTCTAAAATCCGTGGCCACGTTCGGTTCCAAGGCAGTGCGCTGGTCCAGCCTGGCAAAACCATCGAACTCGCCGGATTAGGGAACCGATTCAATGGAAAAGCCTATATCAGCGGTGTCCATCATTCGATTATCAACAATAAATGGCTGACCTCGGTGGACTTCGGATTGTCGGCTCGCTGGTTTGCGGCTGAAAACCCCGATATTTCCGCCCCGGATGCCTCAGGGCAATTGCCTCCAATCAAGGGCTTGCAGACCGGAATTGTCAAAAAAGTAGCCCAGGATCCAGGCGGGGAGTTTCGCGTGCTGGTCAATCTGCCAATTTTACAGGATGCCAGCAAAGGGGTCTGGGCACGGCTGGCGACCTTTTACGCTTCAAACAAGGTCGGAGCGGTGTTTTACCCCGAAGTCAATGATGAAGTCGTCGTGGCTTTTATGAATGAAGACCCGCGCTACCCGGTGATTGTGGGCAGCCTGTACAGCAAAAAAATGGCTCCGCCGTATGCTCCCGATGAAAAAAATCAGAAGAAAGCCATCGTCACCAAAAGCAAATTGGAAATTACCTTTGACGAACAAAACAAAATCATCGAAATCAAAACTCCTGGAAAACATTCGATCAAACTGGATGACAAAGCCGGGTCCATCACCATTGCCGACAGCAACCGAAACTCAGTAGTACTTTCAAAAAGCGGGATCAATCTTGAAAGCGCTTCAAACATAAATATTAAAGCCAAGGGAAATATTAGCCTGGATGCGACTGGCAATCTGTCATTAAGCGCCAAAGCCAACGCAACGATGGAAGGATTACAAGTCGCCCACAAAGCCAAAGCCAAATTTTCAGCCAACGGCACCGCTTCGGCGGAAATTACCTCTTCGGGAATTCTGACCGTCCGTGGAACGCTGGTCAAAATCAATTAGTCAGTAGTCAGTAGTCAGTAGTCAGTAGTCAGTAGTCAGTAGTCAGTAGTCAGTAGTCAGTAGTCAGTAGTCAGTAGTCAGTAGTCAGTAGTCGAGTGTTGGGATTTTGAAATTCGTGTCAAGTGGATTTTGTTCTATTTGAATCATTTAGGAACAATTCTTTTCAACTACTGACTACTGACTTATCAACTACTGACTACTGACTACTGACTACTGACTTACCAGGGAGTTTTCTTATGCCACCAGCCGCCAGATTGACCGATTTTCATCAATGTCCGCTCAGTACTCCAGTTGGTCCGGTGACGATTCCGCACGTCGGAGGCCCGATTGCCGGTCCCGGTGCGCCAACGGTTTTGATTGGTGGGTTGCCAGCCGCCAAAGTAGGCGACATTGCCATTTGTATTGGCCCACCAGACGCTATCGTGAAAGGCTCGATGACGGTCAAAGTCATGGGAATGCCTGCGGCCAGAATGGGCGACAAAACCGCCCACGGTGGCACTATTTTGATGGGCTTCCCGATGGTGATGATCGGAGGGTGAGAAGCCGGGTTCAGGGTTCAGGGTTCAGGGTTCAGGGTTCAGGGTTCAGGGTTCAGGGTTCAGGGTTCAGGGTTCAGGGTTCAGGGTTCAGGGTTCAGGGTTCAGGGTTCAGGGTTCAAAATAAACTTAGCGAACTACTGACTACTAACTACTGACTACTGACTGCTATCAGGTTTGAACTATGAAAGATGTCGAAACTTCTTTTCTTGGAACAGGTTGGAGTTTTCCACCAACCTTTTCCAAAATGACTTCGAGTGTGGTGATGGTGAGTGACGATCTGGATATTCGGCAGAGCCTCTGGGTGCTGTTTTCGACCTCGCTTGGCGAACGAATTATGCTCCCTGAGTATGGTTCGCTGCTTTGGAAAATGGTGTTTCAGAGCGTCACCACCACGCTGATGACCCAGTTGGAAGACGCTATTCGTCAGGCAGTTCTGTACTGGGAAGCGCGCATTGACATTGTTGATATTCAAATCCAGGCCGACGCGACCCAGGCTGGACTGGTTTATATCTACCTTGACTACATCATCCGGCAGACAAATTCACGGAGCAATCTGGTCTATCCCTTTTACCTGAATGAAGCCACCATTCCTGTGGAGATGCCTTAATGGATCCGCATTCTGGAAAAATTGTCATCAATGGTGCCGTCAGCCAGTTTGATCGGTGGTTGCGGGCGCTTGATGCCGGCTTTGCACCGGTTGACGGACGTCCTTTTCCAGAATTACTCGATTTTTCAGTGCGGTACGCGGAACTCATTCGGTTTTATGATCTTCAGAACCAGATTGACGGGAACTGGGTTGATTTTTTTATCAGTGACCCAACCATGCTTGCCGCCTCGATTGGCGCCACCAATCTGGTGACCCACGAAACCAGATACCTGAATGGAAAGCGCCACACGGTGCAAACCCATGCCTTTGACGAAAAGTTTGCCGCCCTGCACCAGCTCTTTGGCGTGATGCTGGATCTGGCGCGTCGGATCAATATGTGGCATGAAGGCATCAGCCAGAGTCAATCCGTTGCTTCAACCAGATTGCTTTCCCACACATTGACCGGGTTGATTGAAACTTCCCTCAAGCCAGCGCTGCAGAAACTCAAAGCCTTTGATTTAGGCGCCGCCGAACCAGAGGCGCTGGGAAAACCGGTTGGTCAGGTGTATTCGGCGTTTGGGCCAAACTGGAACCTGGCGGCTGTAAAAGGAGATAGCTCGATTTATCAAGGCCGGACGGGCCCAAAAAAAATTGATCAGGCGCTGACTCAACTTAACCCGATTTATTACACCTTTCAGGATGCCATTTCCGAATTGCAACCCCTGGTGCAAAGTGACGTTGAGGAAACACTTGAAGATGGCAACCACAAACCTCAGCTTGCCCTCTACATTGCCTTTGCCCGTCTTTTTCAATCCGCCCAGGACACAATCAACACCTTTTCAATCCGGTACCGCAATTTTTACTATTTTGATGTGCTCCGGCAGGCGTTTCGTCCACCTGTCCCAGATCAGTTGTACCTGACATTTGCGCTGGCCGATGATGAAAATGTCACCAGCGGCGAAGTTCCACAGGGGACGCTCTTCCCAGCCGGCCAGGACATCAACGACCGTGAAATTCTTTATGCGGCTGACAAAAATCTTCTCGTGACGACTGCGGCTTTGGATCAAGTTCTGGCCGTTCAAAAATCGTTTGGACCTCTCTATGTTGTTGATTCCACGGTAAGTAACACAACCAGACCAAAACGAACCACGCATCAGGTATTTAGCTCGGTGGTCCAGTTGGCGGCAGCCATTGAAAATCAACTTTCGTGGCCGCCCTTTGGAAGTACTCAAATCGGAGCGACTCCAGTTGTCACCACCGAACTGGCGACGCTGGGGTTTGGGTTGGCAAGCCAGTGTTTGCTGCTTGGCGGAGGAACGCGCACGATTCGAATCCAAATCCAGTACCCACTGGAATTTCAAACCACTGTCCTGAACCCGCAATTAGAGCAAATTGCCGCCATCACTGGTGACACGCCGACCGAAATCTTTGAAACCCTGCTCGAAGGTGCGTTCCAAATGTTTCTGTCAACCACAGACGGCTGGCTGGAAGTCAAAACCTATCAGGCCAAATGCAATTTCACGACCGAATCCAACCCAAACTTCACGCTGGTCATTTCCTTACCGGCTGAAGCCCCGCCGATTGCTCCGTTTTCGCCCGAAGAACCCGACCTGACAGTGGCAAATCCTCATCCTGAATTGCCAACCTGCAAGGCATATCTGGTTCAATCGCCAGTTTGGGTGACTGGGCAAGATGGCAAGGTCTGGGTGTATCCGTTTTCGTTGCTTGAATTACTTCCTGTTATCAGCCTCAAAATTCATGTCAAAGTGACGGACCTGACCAACCTTTCGCTCTCCAACACCGACGGTGCCATTGACCCGACCTCGCCGTATGCGGTTTTTGGCGGTTTGCCCGTCGTCGGCTCATACCTGGAAATTCAACATTCCGAACTGTTTTGTAAAGATCTCAAGTCACTTTCAGTTGGAATCAAATGGTTTAACCTTCCCCAAAATGAAACCGGGTTTACAGGCTATTACAAGGATTATGTGATTGGTCTCGATGGCCTGCCGTCACCAACCCCGCTGTTTGAAAATCAGGTCTTTGAAGGCGTGTTTCGCGTCAAAAATCCTGGAACCTGGGTATTGAGTGACATCTCTCCCTGCCCAGAAACTCCTTCAAATTCAGTCGAAGTCTTTTTATTTCGAACCAAACCTGACTGCAACGCCCAGGAGCCGACGCCGGATGGCCAGCTTTGCCGAAAATCAGAATTCACCACATTGCAGATTTGCTCGGCTGAACCGCCCGATTACTACGACCCGAATGAAAGCGCCCTCAAGCTGGAATTCAGTGAACCTCCGTATGGATTTGGCAATGCAATTTATGCCCAAAATGTTTTAAATGCTGTCATTGAAGATCTCCCCGATCCAGGAAAGTGTGAGGAAAAATGCCTGGCCGAATGCCAGATGTTGAAGGCAGCAGCCCAGTTGATCGAGGCCGGATTGCTCTCGCTGGCTGATTGCCAGATGGCAACCTGCACCGACAATCCGGGATGCCTTGAGAAAAGCTTGACCAACACCGTGACCTATATTTGCACGCTGGCGGTCACCTGTTTTGAAGAGTGTGAAAAAGGAGCCCGCACCGATTTGGAACAACTGCGTCAGATACTGGCTCACGTGAAAACTGGGAATAAAACTCTGGTCATCAGCCAGGTTCAAACGCTGTATGAAACGCTCAATCGCTTGAAAACAGGGAACTTACCAACCCGGCTAAAACAATCGGCGCGGTGTTTTAAATGTCTTTCCCTGGTTGAAATCTGTCTTCACCTGCTGGCCGATATCATTACCTATCAACTCCAGGCCCAGACCAATTTTGATGAATTCAAACGCTGTCTCAGGCTCTGCAAGTCAGGATTGGAAAAAATCAGCGTCACCTGCCTGGAACAGTGTCTGGCGATGCCGGTTTCAACCGATCCGAAGTGCATTATCGAATGTGTTCAAAATTGTCTGAATTCGTTGTTTCAGCAGTCGTTTCAAAAGCTGGAAAGCTGCCTGGGAAAAATCAACGACCCGCAGGCGTCTCAAGTATTGACCCAAATCAAGGAAAAAATTCAATCGCTCAGAGACGACCCATCCATCTCCCAGGCTCAATTTTTCCAGGCATGCCTTGGGACTATCACTTCAATCCTGCAGCAAGATCCCCTTCCGGTTTCGGTGAAGCTGTGCCTGGAAGCATTTGATAAACGGCTTGATGCCTGCCTGTGCCTTGAAAACTGTGTGGTTGACTTTGCCGCCCAATCCAAAGCGAACTTTGAAACGCTGGAAAAGAGCCTGGTTAATCGGCAAACCGAAGCCGAAACAGCCTTTGAGGAATGTTATGAGCTTTGCGTCAAAAACTGCATGAGCCTGAAAAACGAACTCAAATATCCGAATGAACCCTATCTTCCCCAAGCCGAATACATCACGGTTACCTATGAAGCCAGTTGTTATATTCCGGCAACGGGGTGGAATTCGGCGGATGGCATGTTTTTCCAGTTGCTGCCCTTCGCCGGGTATCAATCACCGGAGGTCATTTCGACATTGCTTCCAGTGTTTCCAAATCAGGGCAATCTCTATCTTGGATTTTCCGGGTTGCCTTCCTTGAAATTGCTCACCTTGCTCTTTCAAATGGTTGCCGAAAATACCGGCGACCAGCCGCTAACGTTGCCCCAGGTCAGGTGGAAGTATCTTTCTGAAAACCGCTGGCACGAGTTCCAGGAGACCGAAATCAGGCAAGACACGACCAACGGCTTGCAAAATACCGGGATCACGGGTCTGTTGCTTCCATGGTTTGACCCGACGGGAACGACGATTCTCCCGGCAAAGTACCAGTGGCTCTGGGTTTCAGCAAAAAATCGGGCGCCAGCTTTTCCCAGCGTGATTGGGATATACCCACACGCGATGCTGGCAACCTGGCAAAATATTGATAACACAGGGGAAACCCTCAAGACACCGATTCCGGCTTACACCATTACCAGTTCGGTTCAGGATCTGCCGGACGTTGGGAGCATCGTGCAGCCGATGCCGTCCTTTGGTGGGCGACCACCGGAAAATGACCGCACCCTGACCATTCGCGTCGGTGAACGACTGCAGCACAAAGATCGTGCGGTCCTGAACTGGGATTATGAACGGCTGGTACTGGAACGCTTTCCCAGCATTTGGAAAGTTCAAACCCTGCCGGCACGCAATCGGAACGCAGGAAATTCACCCGGAGATGTACTGGTGGTCGTCATTCCTGGCCCAGACAGCGATGAAACGATGGATCCAACGACACCAACCGTCAGTTCCGCGATGTTGAATCAGATTCAGACCTACCTGGAAAGCCGAAACTCGCCATTTATCAATCTTCAGGTAGTCAACCCAGTTTATGTTTTGATCACGGTCACAACCACAGTCCAGTTTCTTGAAACCGAAGACAGTGGCGACTGTATCAACCGCTTAAACAGTGACCTTATCAGCTACTTATCGCCCTGGTTTTATGATGTGGACCGGGCCGCCAAAGGTGGGGCCTATGCCACGGAAGCCAATATTTCGGAGTTTATTCAAACCCGACCTTACGTCGAAGTAATGATGTCCATTTCGCTCGTCCATTCCCCAAAACCCAGGACACTCGACTGGTACTTTCTAACCTCAGCCAAACAGCACCACATTTCCACGGAGCCTGACTAAAACCACATTGCAACTTCTTCAAAATAAGGAGAACTCATGTACACGATCAACTTTGTCAACCAAAACACAGGCATTGCGACAGCGTATGTCACATTCATCCAGGCCACACAGGTGGTCAATAACGTCACCGAACTGGTCGGCCCGACGCTGAGTGCGACTGGCGGAGACGGCACGACACTGCAAAACGGCGTTTCGTATTCCCTGGAATCCATTCAAAACACCATCAACATGGATCCACCCAACTGGCAAGGCCATATGTACCTGAGTGATGCCGCTCTCACGCCTCCAACCTCAGGCGGGTATCCGGTTGATATGGCGTACACCCTGACAACCGACACCAACCGCTATCAAATGATTGAGTTTGCAGGCTCGACCACCAGTGCCAACACCGATATTACCTACATCAACTGGTATTCAATCCCGCTTCAGATGGAAACGACGACTCAAAACACCGGTGGAAATACGCGGGGTGTCCCTGGGTCTCAAACCGCTCTGTCAAATATGCTCACCACGCTGGCGGCGCTGTCCGGCAACAGTTCAACCACCGTCGTAAAAAATGCCAGCAACGAAACGGTTCGCGTCATCAGCCCGAATGCTGGAAATCCAAACTGGCTTCCGCTCTATGACAGTTTTCGTGATTACCTGGTGAGCGTTTTTATTGATTCAACCGATTCGATTCTGCTTCAAAACACATATGATGGAATTGGCAATCCACCGTCGCCTGACTTTCAGCCGCAGAGTTACAGTGTTTCATCAGTGACCTACAACGGCCTGACCCTCAACATCACTGGAACCACAACCGTTCTGGGCAATTTTACGATGACGGCGACAATGGTCTTTGCCGACTTCAGTTCGGTGATTTATCTGGCCGTGATGAACTATGAGTGGTCCTATGATGGGCAAAACGGATCGGCCTCAAACCCGAATGGAAACACCGGCGACAACAATGTTTTTTCCGCGGTTTCCCGTGATTTGATGGCCGGGTTCAACTTCGGCTTTATCGGCAGCAGTCAGTTTGGGTCGCAGCCGAGTTCAGCCTGGCAGCAAGCTTCCAGCTCGGAGATTTTCAGCGCCATCCAGCCAAATAATCCTTATTACAACCCCTGGGCCAATGCCATCAGCGGCTGTTTTTCAAATGTGTACTCGTTTCCATTCAATGATTTTCTTTCAAACTTCTCACCGCTCCTGACCACCAATGACGGAGACACTCTGACGGTCACGCTGCTCAACCCGTGAGGTGGAGCGCGGCCCACTTGACGCCGCTTTGGCATTCCCAACCCGAGTGACTGACCAACAGGAGGAACCAGCTATGATTTCTTTTGCACAACTCAAATCCAAATCTGGACCAAATACTCAACTGACAACTCCTCAACCGATCAGTTCACTCGGGCAATTTCCAGTTCAACGTACCGATGGATTTCCAGCCCGGATCCAGCATCAGCTCAACGCCACGTCACACGTTCAAACCCAACATCATTTCTCCAACGCGCTCAATCAACGGCAATCGGTGGTAACCCAGGCTCAATTTGGGGAAGCAATCCAGAAACGAGGCAGCCAGGTATTGCCGGTTCAACGACAAGAACAAGATGAAGAAGAATACCCGCTACAGAAAAAATCCATTGCCCAAGGAAATACCGCCCAGGTTGTTCCAACCCAGGGACCAGTGGTCCAGCGTTTGATACTGGGTGCCAATGGAGACTTAGACACCCAAAATGATGATCAAATTGATGAGGTAGTGGCTGAGTTAATGTCAATGGATTATGACAGCCTGCTCTTTATTAAGGACATGCTGGATCCAACCGACGCACGGGACTCAGGGTATATCAAGTTGATCAACTATGAATTAGGAAAGGCCGATGTGCTCCGCGATGTCTCGCAGTCCAGTTATAACTTTGGCGGGATTTTTACCGCGGCAGCCGTCTTTGTTGATGGTCAACTCCTTGGACAAACCGAACCAACAACCCATCCAGACTCAACAACCACTTATTATCAATATAGTGATCAAACAGACGAAGACTTCTTAGATGAGGAGCATAATTCCCGAAATGATGCCGAGGTCGGCACGCTCGAGGAAGCCTATAGTCTTCTGGATAACGTCAAGGATTCGTTTACTGGCGAAACGCAAATCCGAATTGTGATTGCCGGGACCAGCGGGCCGTGTGATGGGTGCAAAGAGCGGTTACAACGCTTCCGACAGGACATTCTTGACCTGCTCCCGAATGGTGGGATTTTAAGCATTGATAGTTCGTATTTGAATTCAACCTCAACCAAAGAACGAAACAAGGTTGTTACCCGGTATGGGTTCACAAACCAGCAAGCCCAAACATCAGCCCGAGGAGAGCAATATTTCAACTATCGCTATCCGTTAGCTGTCAAAGGTCAATAAACCCTGAAAGTACATCGGTTTGCGGTTTGTAGCCAGAGGAAGACCACAACCGTCATTTGAAAAGGGAACCATATGAATACCTTTGCGACACAGCCAAATCGGAACCTGCTCCGGCAAGAATCCGTGCCCTCTCAAGTCACCCAAAGCAAACAAACTGTGCCCAGTTCCCTAACCACTGATGGTCAGAGCCGACGAGCCATTCCTGAATCGTTAAATCAAAGTCCTCAAGTGCAAACCCAGCTTCAGCTTCAAAACTCCTTGAACCACAGCCCACGCACTGCCCTTCAAGCCAAATTTGCGCAAGCGCTAACCAATCGGGACCAGCCACTCCAGCGGATGTGCGATACCTGTTCCGAAGAGGAAAAAAAGGTAAAATCCAAACTATCGGAAACCATTGAAGACGAAAATGCTGTCACTCAAACCAAATCAGCCAATCAAACAGGTTTATCCCACTCAAATGAGAATGTGGTGCAGTTGATGAAGACCAATGAAATACAGCTCACTCCACAATTAAAACCGGTTCATCCAAACATTATTTACCGAATTCCAGTTGGCGCGGCAAACCTCCCGCCAGTCTACCGCTATGGGAAGTTTGTTGGGCGGTCAGGAGGCGCGTTGATGGGGTTGTACCTGTTTAAAGACAAAACGGGGGTGTTCCCGGTGGTCGGCGGGACGGAAATTGAAATCTCCAGCGGCGAATCATTGGAGGAAAACCAGACGGCTTTCGGCCTTGACGAACGCAATGAAGAACAAATCAAAGCAGCGGTGGAGGCCGGCTATCGGGTGTTTGATGCGGCTGAATCCTATGGGAACACCGATGTTTTGGCCAAAGTGCTGGCAGAATCCCCGAATCTGAATCGCAACGATGTCAAAATTGTTTACAAATTCAGACCTGGTGAACCGGCTCAAGCGATCTATGAAAAACTAAAAGGGGTCGCGGAAAAGTTTGGTGGGTATCTGGATGTCGTTTTACTTCACGATGTTGAGGAAAGCCAGCAAAACATTGAGGGAGCGTTCAAAGCGATTCAGGTTCTTAAACAGGAAGGCATTGTCAAAGCAGTTGGTGCCAGTAATGTCAAAGCTGATTCCGAAACGTTTGCAAAGATTGCCTCAGCGGAAGATGAACAGAATTCGATTTATAAAGTTGATGTTCTTTCCAATCGCTTTTCACCGAAGGGACCCGATGAAAAAATCAGAGAATTTGCCAAATCCAGAGGAATCACCTATTTAGGGTTTGGCCTTATGGGCGGTGTCGTCAAGGACGAACAATTCCAGAAGTGGGCTCAAGAACTCGGATATACCGCCAGTCAACTTCTGTTTGCTTGGGCCCAGGCTCACGGCACGATCCCGGTTGCTTCGTCAAAGGATACAGAATTGATTGGTCAGAACTTTCTCCAGGCACAAACTCCGGTTCCCTTGGAAGTCGTTCAGCAGGTTGAAGAATACTGGGCCAAACGAAGAGAAGAAGCACAAGGGCTGGGCGATGAAGTGCTTGGTGAAATACCACCCCATATATCGAAATTACTTGCCGGAAGCCAGATTGAAAAATTTGCGCTTGGTCAAATTGACGATAGTACCTGGAGAAGTCAGGCATCGAATAAACAAACTCCGATTGGGAAAAATGTCTTCTTTCTGACGGCGATGCTGCAAGACCCTCCGGCGAAGGTCCCTCCACTCCAAAGTATTCGCAACGATCTGTGGGGGAAATCAGTCTCAGACCTGGTTTCAGGTCTTGCGACCTCAAATAGTTGCAACACCTTGTTTTGTATTGATGCCATCTTGAAATCACTTCGCTATCCCGGCAATTTCCAAAATCTCTAACCCAGGTTTTCCAGATTTTGTGCCGAAGAATTCCACCATACTTCTAATGCGGAGCAACACGATGAATACTTTTGCGAAACAACCACATCGCCCTTTGCACCAGCAACCAGCCAGTACACCTGTTATTGCTCAAAGAAACCAGATGGTGGACGGTTCCCCCACGACAGGAATAGCACAACGCGCTCTTCCTGAATCGTTAAATCAAAGTTCTCAGGTCCAAACCCAATTTCAGCTTCAACAGTCTTTGAACCAAAGCCCGCGAACGGCGATTCAGGCCAAATTCGCCCAGGCTTTGACCAACCGTACCCAACCGCTCCAGCGCCTGTGCGATACCTGTTTGGACGAGGAAAAGAAAGTAAAGCCGAAACCATCCACCGTGATTGAGGACGAAGACGCTGTCACACAAACCAAAGCTGCTGATGAGGATGAAGATATTGTCACCCAAACCAAAACTGTCGGTGCGACCAACTCGGCTCAAAATTCATTCGTTGAAAACCAGACCGGGTTACCCAATCAACTGAAAGCAGGTATCGAATCACTTTCCAGCGTGTCGCTCGATGATGTCAACGTGCATTACAATTCATCGAAGCCAGCCCAGTTGCAGGCGCTGGCCTATACTCAAGGTTCGGATATCCACGTCGCTCCTGGTCAGGAGCAGCATCTGGCTCACGAAGCGTGGCACGTCGTCCAGCAAAAACAGGGCCGGGTCCAGCCGACGACGCAACTCCAAGATGTCGCCATCAATGATGATTTCGGGTTGGAACGCGAGGCGGATGTGATGGGTGACAAGGCACTCCAGATGAAGGTAACTGGTGATTTCAATCTACTTAACCATCAAACCCAGGGACCACTTCAACGAAAACTGGATGAATTCCCGCTCACTTCATCACCAGAAGCTGATTTTGATGAAGAAGATGTCTTACAAGCCAAACTTGAACCATTTCCTGAGTCAGCCTCAAAGTTTGAAATTCCGCTGATGATTGGAATTGTCAGGAATGAAATTGAACGGCAACTGTCTCTCGGCGTCACAAACACACCTGCAGACCCAAGGTTGGCCAAAGCGCAAAAAGATCTGACCAAAGTTGAATCACAGTCTGGTAGTGCCAAACCATCTCAAACTGTTAAGTCATTAAATCAAATAATCACTGCCCTCAACAGAAATATTGATGATGGCTTTATACCTGATGCCGTGCTGGCAGCCTCCTCTTCAAAAGGTGTGGATGTTGATGAAGACTTCAAAGGTAATGAGCTTGATTTTAAAGATGAAGACTTCAAAGGTAATGAGCTTGATTTGGCTGGACTTGAAGACGTCATCCCAGTTCAATCCCTGTCGGAAGCCCAGCAGGATCCACGCTGGCAGCGTGCCAAAGACCTGGGCTTGCTCGATGACGAGCAAGTCAGGTACTGGCTGCAACCAGAGTATTTGGCTGAACGCGGAGGCAAAGGCATTCCAACCAACCTCAAAGGGGTGATTGTTGAACTTCAAGCCAAAGATGCCGCCGAGGCTGGCCACGAGGATGAATTCATCGAGGGTGATGTTGAAGTTTTCAAAGGTGTGAAAATTGTTGATCCTGAAGATTTAACCGAAACCGGTAGACCTAGAATCAAACGCGAAATTGACGTTTTGGTCGTTCAGGTCCTCGGTGATGGCCAGTATGTCCCAATTGAAGTAATTGAAGCGAAAAAACAGGCAAGCAAGAAACCAAAAGGGTTAGCCACGGATGTGAGAGCCAAAGTGAAAGCGTTGAAGGAAGCTCAGGCAAACGGATGGAGGGTCATCGCTGGTGATGAAGACATTACCGATTTGCTTGTCCCAAACCCTGGGCTCCAGGGACTTACCGCTGGGCCAACCGGGGAATATGACATTCAATTACCAGACTCCAGCGAAGCTGAAGAGTTGTATGCCTTCATCAACCAGTACCGCTATGCGCTTTCCAAACTCTGGTATTGATTCTAAAAGTTGGTCTTCCTGATGAGAATGGAGGAAACAAACGATGAATGCCTACGCCTCGCCACAAACCACTTCGAAAAACAACTCTGTGACACCTTCTTCCTCCCTGGTGCAATCAGAAGGCGAGTCACTCCCTTTGAGTTTTGGTTTTGGCGGGCCAGGTCTTTTGAGCAACCAAATCAACCGGCGTTCCCAAAACCAGACTCAGTTGCAACTCAAACAGGCGCTCAATCAGAGCCCACAGGTGGTTGCCCAGGCAAAACTGGGCGTTGCCTTGTCAGAACGACCTCGTTTCACCAACCCGCCGATTCAAAGGTTTCAGGATCCAGAAACCAAACTGGAAGTCAACATTGAAGAATTGCCTCTTGAGAAAGCCTCCCATTACCTTCTGCTCAATGGGCGCGGGACACTTCCGCTCACTTCTGACGAGAGATTTCGTCTCATGACGCGCGAATTGACACTTTTAAAAGAAAAGCACCGGAGCCTCCCGGTTGAACCACCCGATCCGGTTTTAGCAGGTAAGGTTAATTCGCTCTCAGATGAAGAAATCAGCCGGTTGTCAAAGTCTGAAGTGACCGAGTTTTTGTTGTTGCAAAATAAAGGCGTTCGGATTGAGCCGTCGCTCTATCTCAAACTGGTCAAACGGGAATTGGATGTCATGACGTCGCCAGCCATTGACCCAGACGCCTACTGGCTCAGTCAGATGGTTGTACTTGAATCCGGCGATGTCACGACTTCGGCCTCCAGCCGTGAAGATGCGGCTGAAATTGCCAGGAAGAGCGCCATCAAAACGGTTCTGTTGGCTACCGAAACCTTGCGGGCAACCATCAGCCAGAGTGAGGTGCAAGAACATTTTGCCAAGGTGTTTCAAAGCCCGGCAGCGGTGGATACGGTTCTCGCCAATCTTGCCCGGATTGCAGCCTACCTGGAGGGGAACCGGCTTCGGATTGACTACCGCCCTGATGACAGGTCCTCCATCAACGCCTATACATTGGGGGGAACAATTACCCTTCAAACCCGCTTTTTCACCACATTAGATCAAACAGCACAACGAAATACAGTCATTCATGAAGCGGTCCATGCCACGTTGGGCGTCCCTGATTATGCCTACACGACAGAGCGGCTGATCACTGCTCTGAACCCCGAAATAGCAACCCGCAATCCAGATAATTATGTCTGGTTTTTGGCTGGGTTGCTTGAAGGAAAAAAGGAGCCAAAAAATCAGGTCCAGGATGTATTTACCGGCGAATTTGCAAAGCCTGAAAAGTTTGAACTCTCCAAAACGATTGGCCTGGCAACCTCTTCGTTTCTTCGAGTTCAGGAGTTGTTCCGCCAGGCAGTTGAAGATGCAGAACAGGCGTTCCGGGAACCTGGCCGCAAGTTCGCACAAAACACCATTTATGCGATTCAACAGGTCAAAAAGGTATTTACCGGCACCTCCAGAGAGTGGAATCAGGATCTTCCAACTGAAGCGATTGCCAGGGGATTAAGCGGTATTTCCAAGATGTTGACGTATCTTTATGGCAGTTTAACCGCGCCGGTCACGATTACCTGGGCTGATACGGTAGTCCCAAAATGGACCCGCGAGGGAACCGGTCCCGTCAGTTTAGCCATTCCCCGCAGCATCCGACCTGAAAGTTTGTATGAGTTACTCACACGAACGTGTGTGAGGGATTTGCTTGAGCCAACCAGGGGAGACAAATGGAAACAGTATTACAACTTGATTGTCAATGTTTCCCCCAATTTCATCAATTTGGGGAACTACGTTGGGACGCGAATGTCCCCTCTGACACCAGAAATGTAACTGGACTCCTTCACCGAATGAGGCAAAACCCTGTGGGCGAGGCAAACTATGTACACCACCGCTGAAAACCAACAAACCAGTCATTACCAGCCCAGGCAAAATGAAGCGGAAGCTTCCCAACTGACCGGATTGCACCAGCGGCCACAGGTTCAAGCCCAGCTTCAGCTTCAACAAAAACTTGATCAGAGCCCCCGAGTGACCGCCCAAACCAAACTGGCAGAAGAAATTACAAGCCGAAGTGCGCTTCAACGTCGGTTATCTCCAATCAATGCACCAATTCAGCGCACACTGGATGTGGATGTTCCCTATAAAGGCAGAACCAAATACCGCCGGAAAAGCGCGATTGAGAAAAATGTACCTCATAACCCATACAAAAACATCATCGTCAATATGTTGTATTATTGGGCTCAACTCAATGAGGAGCTTTCATTTGATTCCTGGGAAGACGCCATTCAAAAAGCGATGGCGGCAATTTATAACCTGAAGGACCACCCCAAATTTGACGAAATCTCAGAGTTACTTGAGGATACTGAGTTTGACAAAACACATATTCGCAAACTGCAATTACTTCTGCAGCAAGCGTTTGAGAGTGAAGATTTATCTCCAACCAAAGTTGAACCAATTGACGTGAAGAAAAAAGAAAAGATACCTGTGGTTGATATTGACGGGAACCTCCTGGAGCAAGAGGACCAGGAAGAAATGGTTCATCCAATATTTCTGGACCTGACTCAGGGCAAATACAATTTCATTATTGTCAAATTGCCGGACGAAGTTGACGAAGAGACGCTTCAAACCCCAGTGAAATACAAAGGCAAGAAATATCGCATTGATCTCATGGCAGGATCTTCGATCAAACCAGCGAAAGGGAAATCCAGCACGGTCTATGGTATTGAAGAAGGTAGTGTCGAAATGTTTAAGGATATGTTTGGGTATGAAGAATCATCGTACTACGCCCAACGGTCTTTATTTCCGCTCGTAAATGCTGGAGTTACGGGGAAAATCCGTGGCCGGGCCTACCCGATTGAAAAAGGAATGGAGCACACGTTTCGGCTCAAAGACGGAACGGAAATTCAGGTTGATGACGGGTGGGGTTACATCAAAAAGAGCCTGGCCGATAAAATGCAGCGCGGTGGGATGCAATATGAAAAACGGCAACCTGTCGCCCAGAGTGGAAAAGCCAGCCACCAGATGATGGAATGGTTTGATGAAGAAAATATTGATGTCATCAATGAACTGGTCCAGTGGGGCTTATCCCAATGGGTTCAAGGCTATCAGGAGTTTTTGCAGCAAAAACACAATGCTGGCACCAACGAATATTTCCAATCCAAGCGCTCTGTGATGAGCCTCTTGACCACGGGCAAACCACCAATGGAAATGGGAGTCGCCATGCCAGTGCCGGGGAAAAATGTCGTGATTCCCAAAGACCAGACCCGCTACACCAAACATCTTCCAGGTGAAATGTCGCTGATTCGCTCGCCAGTGGATAAGCAAAACTTCCATCCCATTTCAGCCAAAAACATCGAACAAAACACCAAAATCTCAAAACTGGTCGGCAATATCGAAGGCATTCAATACACCCTGACTGGACGCCAGGACGAGTTGCTCACATTTTTTAAGGGAATGGTCGGTGTCATTGACGACTCGTTGTGGCCGATAGACTGGAAAGGCGTAGATCTGGTTGTATCTTCAAAAGATCGAAAGCTTTATGAGAAATGGGTTCGCGACACATCGCTTGAGGAAGACGCCGAAGACGTGGTTGACCGTGAAACAGACCGCTCCTCAATGGGCAAAGCGATCCAGGATTTCACGATTGAAGGCACACTCGCCGCCATCCAGTGGTATGCCAAAGGAAGCTTTATCGGCGTTCCGGCCAAGATCCAAAAATGGCTTGGCGGAGATTACGACGGTGATGAAGTGGCCGCCATCTTTGGGAAGACCAACCCGCAACTGCAAGCATATATTCGGGATAAAGCCTATCAGGAACTGGAGATCAATCCAAAACTCCAGAAGACGTTTACCTACAACCCAAATTCGAGCCGTGCGAAACGCATGGTGGCAATGCGTTCGCCCAACGTCGGTAACTGGTCAAACATCGCGGCGTGGGTTCGATCATTACCATCGGAACTCAAAGTATGGTTGGCTGAACAAACCGCGGATGGACGACTGTTACCGGATGATGAAGAACTCAACAGTCTGGATGAACCTCAAAAGATGGAAAAGGAAATCCAGCTTGGTATTAAAGTCGGCACCGATGCGTATAAAACCTCAACAAACGTTAAGGAGTTTGAGAATCGGGCTCGATTGTACCTGTATTATCTCAAGACCAAAGCCAGGCCGATTATGCACAATAAGAAATTGCTGGATGTCTTTGACAAGGTTGGCGTGCTTCCGACCCTGACAGAGCCAGCCTGGCGGGACATGTTTTTCAGCTACGACGAAGTCAACAAAAATACTGGCGAGTACCTGATTAAAGGTGTGTCAGCCAGGGTGTTACAACAAATGCTCTGGAAATTGATTCCAGGCGATGAACTCCAAAATGCCGGCTCATATTACAATTTATGGAAAGAGGCAGAAGGTTTTGATGTCAGCGGCACAAGAGTTCCAAAGTCAGCTTTTTTACTCAATACTCTTCCCAGTGTGATTGATCATTACAACCAGGACTACAGTGGAGCAGCTCAAACCATCATCAACCAAATCTATTTTCCAGCAGTTCATAATTTTCAAATGTTCCAAAGAGCATTTCTGTCAGAAGGCCGAAAATACTGGAAGCTCTACAACACCAAGACTTTTAAGCTTGCCTTCGATCAGGATCCAGAGTGGCTATCAGGGCTGGTTCCGCTCTTGAAACGGTATTACTACGGCATGTGAAGATGAGAGGAATGTATGCAGACTTTTTCCGAAAAAAGCAGTGCTCCCGCCCACTCCGCCCGATCTATCTTTGCTGACCCAACCAGGGACACCATCCAGGGATTCGGAATGGAACTGGAATCAACCCCACTGAGCCCGATTCACGCCAAATTGAACCAGACTTCCAGTGCTGCGACTCAATTGAAACTCCAGGACCGTTTCAGCCAGAGCCCACGGCTGGTGGCACAAACCAAACTCGGAGAAAAGCTGGCGCAACGGAAAGCTCCGATTCAGGCCAAATGCGATATGTGCGAGGTTTCCGAATCAGAAGAAAAGCTCAAGAAACTCAAAAAAGAATCTGACCCTGGCGAAGACGAAGACGATACCGTCATCCAGTCCAAAGCGACAGATAGCCCGACGTCACCGGAAACGCCAGTTCCAGTCGCGAATAACACAGGTCTTCCAGATACCCTCAAAACCGGTATCGAATCGCTTTCCGGTATATCGCTTGATGACGTCAATGTTCATTACAATTCGTCACAACCAGCCCAGTTGCAGGCGCTGGCGTATACCCAGGGAACGGACATCCACGTTGGCCCCGGGCAGGAACAGCATCTCGCCCACGAAGCGTGGCACGTTGTCCAGCAAAAACAGGGCCGGGTTCAGCCAACGACGCAACTGCAAGACGTAGCCATCAATGACGACTTTGGCCTGGAACGCGAAGCCGATGTGATGGGAGGGAAAGCCCTGCAAGCCAAAGCAGAAAGGGGATTAAAACTTCATCCATCGGAAAACCAGACCGTAGCGGCGTCTTCAGTGGCACAGCTATTTGAAATGGAAACAGCAGACGGTACCTGGGATTTCAGCGACTATGCGATCCAGAACAAAGGATGGAGGGGGCTGACCGAACACACCTTAACGTATCGTCCAAAAGATGGGATTGGAGAAGACAAAATCGCGCTCATCCAGGTCGTCCAGTCCAATATTGATGGTGAAATTATACATTTAGACAAAACCTCCGAAGCTCGAACCAGCCCCGAAACAGGGTTTCGAATTGATAACTTTACCGATTCGAATAATCCAATCTTTGGTGCGGCTTCTGCAAAATCCCTCACAGAGACCCCGATTCAGGATGATACCTACCAGATCGGAGGCAAACTTAACAAAGGAACATCCCGTCGAAAACAGGTTGTCACGCAAGAACCCTGGCGACTCGATAACCCAGGATTGGGGATAAAAGATCTCAACAAACAAAAGGCACTCAGCTTACCAATGGGGCAAACCTTCATTACCGCCGCGTACAATCTGGCAACGGGTCAATACCTTGGATCCATTGCCTATGGCTGGGCTCAAGAACAAGACGGGGAACCTCAATTGTTAGAAATGACCTACACCACTGGCGGGGTTTCAGGTGTCTTTTTATCGGCTGTATCACAATGGAACAAAGGTAAAACCAAAGGGAATCAGAATCTCCAATTACCAGTACCTGAAGGCGTTAAAGTCCAATCATTTCAAAAGGAAGAAGACAATATTGTCGAAGATCTCGACGAAATCGAAGACAACCAGATGGAAATGGACGATATGGAGATGGGCGGGCAGGAATTGAGCTTTGAGGAATGGATACAGCAACTACAACACTGGTTCTTCCAGGAATACGGTGCAAATCTTTCTGATTACCCGGATGAACCCTATCAGCTTGAATATGAAGAAGGAATGTCTCCCCAGGACTTTTATGATCAGTACCTGGCAAACGGGAAAGCATTCTGACCTGAACCCTGAACCCTGAACCCTGAACCCTCAAAATATGGCTGAACCACTGACGATCAATCCGACACCGCCGCTCAATAAAGGGCTTGACTATGCTTACCTGAAAACCACGGGTATTGAACTCGTGCAACAATTGTCAGGCAATATCTGGACTGATTATAACGAGCACGATCCAGGGGTGACCACGCTTGAGCAGCTTTGTTATGCCTTGACGGAACTGTCGTATCGGGCTGAATTTCCAATGGCGGACCTTCTGACCAATCGAAACGGCTCGATCAACTCGCGTCAGCAGGCGCTGTTTATTCCGAAGCGAATCCTACCCTGTAACCCGGTGACGAATAATGACTTCCGAAAAATCCTGCTTGACCGTGTTCCAGAGCTTGCCAACATCTGGTTGATTCCACATCAGGCCAAAATTGCCAGAAAGCAGGTCAACGGCCTGTATGACGTCTATGGGTACGCACCTTCGACCCATCACCACTGTGAGAATGAGGATGAGCCCGCCCGGCAACATGTGAAAAATCGGGTCCGGCAGGTGTACAACCGGTTTCGAAGCCTCTGTGAAGACCTCCGAAAGATCACTCTGTTGCAGCCACTCAAAACAGTGGTTTCTGGAATAGTCACCATCAATGAAAGCCGAACTCCGGAAGCAATCCTGGCTGGCATCTTTTTCAACTTAGGCAATTTTCTGGCGCCGGAAATCCCACGCACATCGCTCAAATCTCTGGTTCGTCAGGGCGTTCCAACCGATCAAATTTTTAACGGCCCGTTGCTCTACGAAGGCTTCATTGACGACGCCCAGTTGCAGCCCAAACCTACGGTCATCAAAGGACAGGACGTGGTGCGGGTCATCGCCAATTGTCCAGGGGTTTCAAGCGTGAAAGATGTCACCATCCGCGTCGAGCCCCCAGGAAAAACCATCACCGCCCAGGGTTCGATTGACATTCCAATGCGGGACATCCCCGACCTTGACACCTCACCCAATACCCGGCGCGGAGGGTTTTCAATTCGGTTATTCAAAAACGGTGTTGAGTACTTCCCAGACCCAACGCGGGTCAAACGCGAATTAAAGAAACTCTGGGCTGAATATCGCCGAAGGTATCCGCTGCAACCTGAGTACGAAGAACTGTTTGGCTTCCCAAAAGGGCAATTTCGTGACCTGGAGCAGTATTATTCGATCCAGAATCAGTATCCGAATGTCTATGGCATCAGCGAATATGGATTGCCTTCAGCGGCTTCGGAGGTTCGGCGCGGACAGGCCAAACAACTCAAAGGCTATCTGCTGGTTTTTGAACAACTGCTGGCAGATTACTTTTCGCAACTGGCTCAAGCCAAAGACCTTTTTTCAACCCGTTCGGATCTGGACGCCACGTATTTTTTTCAGTACCTGATCAAATCAGTCCCCAACGTCAAACCGTTGCTGGGCGAAGAATACTTCACTGGATTGCCTGAATTGATTGCCAGCCAGGATCCAGTGATGGAACGCCGCAATCGATTTCTTGACTTCCTGCTGGCCCTTTTTGCTGAACGACTTGATGCGGATTCCATCATTGATTCAACCAACCCGAATCAGGAAGCCAGCCCTTCCGGCGAACAATTGCTCCAGGCCAAACTGGCGTTGCTCCAGCATCTGGTGACCAGCACCCAAAAGCGTGGAAGCGGATTTGATTACCTGGCGCCGCCGCTGCCGCGCAACATTGCTGGGATGGAAATCAAATGCCGGATTCAGCTTGGAATGGAGGTTTACCCCGAACGCCCATTGATTGACATCCTTGAAGAACAGGCCCTGGAACTGGTTGAAACTGAGGCCAAAGCCACCGTAGGCCGGAGCATGAGCCGTCATTCCGATCATATTTCCGAACACTTTACCGGTGTCACGGCCCCAACCGAAGCCGAGACGTCTTCCCAAATGCCGCCCTTGCTGCGCGGCCAATCGTTTACCGAAGACTTCCTGCACGCCGCCAGCGAGCACGCCAGCTTTCGAACCGGCATCTTGCCCGGAGATACTTCAACCGCCGTGGTGTGCAAGTCTCCGAATGAAAAAAACTGGCGACTGGTCGGGAAATACAGCGACCCGGAGACCGCCCAGGCCAGCGTAACGGCTCTGGTCAATCTGGTGCAAAAACTGCGGCGATTTAGCCAGCAACTGTACATCATCGAACATACCTTGCTGCGCTTTGGTCGTGCCGACCGAAAAACACCTCCGGCTTCAACCAGCCAGGAAGTCGAACGTGAAAGCCCGCGAGACCCACAGCCATTTCACTACAGTTTTACCATCACGGCGGTGCTGTGCCTTCCGAATTGCGGACCGGATTCTGAGAATTATCAAGATCAGGTCCGTGAAATCATTCGTCAAAACACGCCGTCACACATCCTGGATCAATATTGCTTTCTGAAACCCTGGCAACTGTACCGGTTTGAAGCGCTGTACTGGGCGTGGCGACAGGCGCTCGAACAAGAAAATCTGTGGAAACTGATTGTTGCCTCAAACCGGCTGACGCGGTTTTTGGAAAAGCATACACAATTTTAAAAGAGAGAAAGCGGCGTCAAGCCGCCGCACTCCGACGCACTCCAAATGCACCACTCACTTCGCAAACAAACCTTTGAAATCGAGGCCGCCAACGAACAACTCGCGATGGCGCTCCAATCCAGCCTGGGCGACATCAATCGGCGGTCGCTGGTTCCGGTCATCGAACGCGTCCTCAATGAAGTCTCAATCCCAGGCCAGACCATCAAGATTTCAAAGGTCAAGGTTGACCTGGGTACGATTCCATTTCAACAACTTGAGGAAACGGCGGCTAAACGGCTGTATCACGAACTCCTGCGGGCACTGACGGATGCCATTGCCGACATTACCCAAAACCCAACGCCGGAAAATCGAACCCGATCCGAAAAAGAAAGCCTGTTGGGACAGGTTGAACACTTCCTGGTTCAAGGCACACTTCCATTTGGGTCCACCGGGGCAGGTCAATTTTCATTTGAACGACAGGTACTTCACCTGGCTGAAACCAACCCTGAAGGACTGGTCGAACTGGTCAAAACCCATAGCCATCAGCGGTATGTCATCGAACGGCTCCTGTACCAGCTTGGTGAGGCTGCCCTACGCCGGCTGCTCTTTTTGCTGGAGCCGGAACACGCAGCGTTGATTCTCGCTTATATGGTGAACCTTCAGGCCGTCCACGAGATCCAACCGGTGCTGGCGCTGAACAAAAAGCAATTTTCGCATCTCTTGTGGGTGCTGGTACTTGGCTATCTCGCCCAGGAGCACGGGTCACAGTTTAACCGCAAAAGCTTTGTCAAATCCGTGCTCGAAAGCATGGCCGAAAGCGAAGGGCTCAATTTTCTCCATATTCTGATCACACTCCATTTTGGGTTGCAGCAAACCGAGAAAGACCTTTCGCCAAAGACGTCGCTGCCAGCCGTGATTGGCGAACTCATTCATGAATTCCAATCGAGTATTCAGAGCATGCTTGAAAGCGCTCCTCCGCAATCCATTCCACCTGAAGCCATCAAACATTTTCACCTTGAGTTATCCAGAACGCTCGGCACATCTGGTCAGGAATCAGTGGAAATAAAACCAGAACATGTTTTAGATCAGGGACATAACCAGGAAATCTGGCAACTGGTTGAAAGTTATCTTGTATATGGGGCACTCCCCTTCGGCACCAGGCCAGAGCCCCCTGTTTCATTTGAAATGCTGGTGCTGAAACTGGCGGAAACACTTCCTCAGCGGTTTGTGACCTTGATTCAAACCTATGGTCAGCATCGTCAGATTCTTGAGCGGCTGGTTCTGCGCCTTGATGAAGCAGCACTCCGGCGAATATTGCAGCTCCTTGAACCCGAACATGCGGCGTTGATACTGGCCTACCTGCTTAATCTTCGGGAAGTCCATCGGGTCCAGCCGGTGTTGCCATTGGGTGATATCCAGTTTTCCAACCTGCTCTGGTTGCTGGTGCTGTCATATCTGGTTCAGGAACGCGGTTCGCAATTTAACCGCAAGACCTTTGTCAAAACCCTGCTTGAAGGCATGTCAGAACGCGAAGGACTCGATTTTCTCCAGATTCTGACCACACTGAGCCTTGGCCTCCAACAAACTGAGAAAGTGCTCTCGCCGAAATCTTCGCTCCCAGCCATCATTCGCGAGTTAGTGAATGACTTTCAAAAAAGCGAATTGAATGAGACAGTTACATCCTCAACCAAACCGGCATTGGAAAGAAGGGTTGAGACCGGTACTCAGCGCGGCTGGCTCAATACCTATGACTGGATGGATGCCGTTCGCTATTTCCTCAAATATGGGGTTTTGCCCTGGAGCGAACGACTGCGAAATCTGAATGTGACGGTGGCGGAGGTGTTTCAATCACTCACTCGATTGACGGCAATTCAAATCAGGCAGGTCCTTCAGGTTTTTCCAGGTGAGCCGGTAGCCGGAATCCGGCACCTGGTGGAATACCTCACTGAAGCACAGGTGGTGCAACTGATTCGAATACTGCTTCCACAACTTCAACAGGCAGACCATCCGCTGGCTGAATCGCTGGTTTTTTTTGCCGGGCAAACCTCAGACAAAACAACATTTTACAGCCGACTTCTGATTGCCATTCTGGAAAACCAGCCGCTTGATTTTGAACAGTTTGCAAGTGATGAAACGGCTTCGTTTCAGCAACCGTCAACAACGACCAAACCACATCAGTGGCCGCCGCATCAGCTTAAATCCCAGATTGTTTCGTGGTTGAGTGCTGGGGATTTCAAGCCTGATCCGCGATTCCCGCTGGTTGATTTATTTGAGGCGCTCTTTCGGTTCCATCCCGGTCAGGCCAGTCATTTTCTTGAGAAACTTCAGCGGATTCCCGGATTTGGCGAAAAAATCGCTCACCAGTGCACCGGTGAAGACGGTGTTCGACTGGTTGAATTATTCCATTCGGAGCAATCCACGACGCTCAATCTCTGGCTGAAGATCTTGACCCGGATTCCAGCCTCGACCTGGCCGCTTCCGAACGCCCAGCGGGTGCAGGTATTTCTTGGTCAGGTCCTGGCCTTGAAGAAAGGAACACCGCTCACCAGAGCCTTTTTCCTCCGGCTGCTAAGGCGATTGTTTGGATTTCCGCTCCCACCTGAGATTGTCCAATTCTTTCTGGATGAACTCGATACGTGGGGTTCCAAAGGGAAAATGCCGGCAGCCGTGGTTGCCGCCTTTCGCGAAGCACTCGCCCTGATCAATGAAGGCAATCAAGTCAGTGATATTCTGCCGGCTCTGTTTGAACCAGCCACCTCGGCTTCGGTTGAAGCGATCCAGTTTCAAATTGCAGTGCAAACTTATTTGCTCGGCGAGGACTTTCCGACTGAATTTGTCAGTGCCAGTCCAGAGGCGGATTTTCAACCGATGGAACGAGACGAGCTGCACCACCGGGCACTTGTGTTCCTGGAGAAATTTCCCGAAGCGGCACATTCCGCCGTCAGTCGCCATCTTTCATCGCCTGAAAAACGCGAGTACTGGGTCAAATCGCTCCCAGAATCAGCTCTTGTCCGGCTGGTCTATTTGTTTGAGCCAGTGCAATGTCGCAGCCTGATTGATGCGGCTGAAGTATTATTTTCAGCCTGGATCGAAGTCGCCCCGCCAAATAGTCCAATGTTGTCAGGACGGCCTTTATTTTGGCGGTTTCTGCTTGAATTTCTGGCTGAAACCACCAGTTCGACCCGCTCAGTCAAGCGGATGGTGACAATGTACTTTAAGTTCTTTGCCCGGCAGCTTTTTGCAACGATCCCTGGAAGTGTTGAGAGTATTTCAGTTGGAAGGGAATTGCTCAACCAGGCGCGACACCGGGCAAGCGTCAAAGGCCACGCCGGGTTGCGAGCAATCTTTCAAACAGATGAAAAATTGCTGCTTACGATTTGGGAAGCCACACTTGGCGCCGGGGAGAGCCAGGACCGGCCCGAACCGGAACGTGAACCCAAACCCGCCTCGGCTCAAACAGCCACGTCCACCCGGAAAATCCGAGGAAAAACAGCGTTTGGTCTCCCCACCACTTCAGAAGTGATTGCCATTGGCGAGCCAATTTATATTTCGAATGCCGGTCTGGTGCTCACCGCCCCATTCCTGCCTTTTTTGTTTCAAAATCTGGATCTCCTTACCCAGGATGACAAAGGAAAGATGTCGTTTCGGGATAGGGAAGCCATCACCCGAGGCGTGCATTTATTGCAATACCTGGTTGACGGCAGCACGGCAACCCCGGAACCGCTGCTGGTCCTGAATAAGATCCTGTGTGGTGTGCCGGTTCCAACCCCCATCGAACAAATATACACACCCACGGAAAAAGAACTGGAGATGTGTGACACGCTGCTGAAATCCATCATTGCCAACTGGAAAATCATTTCCAATACTTCGGTTGCCGGATTGCAGGAAACGTTTCTCCGACGGGAAGGAAAGCTGGAACGTGCGGCTGACCGCTGGACGCTCCATATTCAGCGCAAAACGGTGGATATTCTGGTTGATCAACTGCCGTGGGGCATTTCAGTTGTCTTTCATCGCTGGATGGAACAGCCGGTGTATGTGACGTGGTGACAAGAATGAGGGTTCAGGGTTCGGGGTTCGGGGAAAACAACGAAAAAGACGAAAAGGACAAAAAGGACAAAAAGGACTTAAATTCGAAAACCCCGAACCCCGAACCCCGAACCCCGAACCCCGAACCCCGAACCCCGAACCCTATGAATCCAGAAACCCTTCTCGCCAACGCCCACTGTATTCAGGCCGAAATTGCCTGGTTTCGGGAACTCCTGGAACAACGGCTCTTGCTGCACGCCGAAGAAAAATCAAATGGTGATTTGCTTTCTGATCTACCGCCG
Source organism: Acidobacteriota bacterium (assembly GCA_016208495.1). NCBI lineage: Bacteria > Pseudomonadati > Acidobacteriota > Acidobacteriota bacterium. The sequence continues at coordinate 57,315 of JACQXX010000064.1, forward strand.
CCGGTTTTGACTGAAAACCAGTCCCCCTATGCGGAAACAATCCAGCGATTTGAAATGGGAGCGGCTGAGCGGCTGGTGTTGATCCTGAGTTTTATTCCGCATATCAAACCCGGAATCCTGGATCCGTTTTTTATCCAGAATCAATCGGTGCAGCGACGGTTTACCGAATTCGGCGGGATGGTTGGAATGGCTCACGGGGGGTTTCTTCCAACCGGTGAAACCGCCATGTTTTTGCTGGCCGGAGATAACATCCCCATCCGTCTGAAATACCATTATCTCTTTCACCATGAACATTTTCTGTATGCACACCAGATTCTCCACCTTGACCATCGGCATCAGGAAGAACCGCTGCTCTCATCGGCCTTGCGAATGACTCCCGTCTATCTGGAGCGGCTTACAACCGGTGGAACCTACCATCCGCCGCTAAGTCAGGAATTTCCGGCTCAACTGATTACCACGCCCTATGGGTGGGAAGACCTGGTTTTGGAAACTGGAACCCGGCAGGAAATTGATGACATCGTGACCTGGATCACGCATCAAGACACGTTACTCAATGAATGGCAGCTCCGGGATCGGCTCAAATCCGGGTTTCGGTCCTTGTTTTACGGACCACCGGGAACGGGGAAAACCCTGACGGCCAGCCTGCTCGGGAAAGCGACTGGATTGCCGGTGTATCGGGTTGATTTGTCAAAAGTGGTGTCAAAATACATCGGCGAAACCGAGAAGAATCTGGCCAGTTTGTTTGACCACGCCCAACACCAGAACTGGATTTTGTTCTTTGACGAAGCAGATTCGCTGTTTGGAAAACGAACCGAATCACGCAACGCCAACGACCGGGCGGCCAATCAGCAAATTTCCTACCTGTTGCAGCGCATCGAAGACTTCCCCGGAATCGCCATCCTGGCCACCAATATGCGATTTCACCTTGATGAAGCGTTTGCCCGCCGGTTTCAGTCAGTGGTTCATTTTCCAATGCCCGGCTATCAACAACGCCTGCGCCTGTGGGAAGATAATTTCAAAAACAAGCCGTACCCGTTGGCGGCAGACGTCAATTTCTCCCGACTGGCCCGTGAGTATGAACTTTCAGGTGGGAGCATCATCAATGTGCTGCGGTATGCCTGTTTAAAAGCTGTCGTGCGGACTCCGCCAATGATTTATTTCCAGGATTTGCTGTCAGGCATCAGCCGCGAGCTGCATAAGGAAGGGAAGTCATTGCAGCATCAACACTAAAGTCATCAAGATTGTTATTGATGTTTTCCAAAGGCAGAAAAATCGGCAAAGATCTCCTGGATATCTTTAAAAACTTCAGAACCAGATTCTAAAGCAACCTGGATATAAGCTCTTTTTGCTTGATCAATGGGTTGTTTCACATCTTTAAGAAATCTATTTAAAATGTTTTTTCCTGGAATTAATGTCTTCCATTCGTCAGCATTTTTTAAGGATTCTTCTAGTTTGAGAGCGATGGTCCGTGTTGTAGTTTCAACTTGGCTCTGATCAAGTTTGTGCTTTACCCGATTGGATTCAGCAACTGCACGTTCGGCAATTAGTTGCAATAATTCACCTAAAGGCTTTGAGTGACAATCACGGGGCATAAGATCAACATTCCCAATGTTTTTTCGCATTTCTGCCGATACATAAAGCGCAACAGCATAGGGAATGTTTTCTTTAGCTAAATCAAGTATTTTCTTTCGAATTTGGTCTGGGGATCGAAGATCAGATTTCTCTTCAATAAATAATTTCTCAAATGCTTTTGCCCATACCTGCTCATCAAGAAAATAGTTTTCGAGATGATACCGGCTAAGGTATCGAATTCTACTATTTACAGTGTTTTCCACAGACTCTTTAGGGTCTGAGAGAGGAATAGCATCACGATCCCGCAGCATAAAGAATTCAACCCCCCATAAAGTCTTCTGCAAAACCTTTGTATTTAAAAGATCAAAGCTCTGGATGACATGTTTCCCTTCAGACGGAAGAAGCACAAAATCCGAAAACTGTTTTTCCACAATAGACTTATAGACCAATACATCAAGGCTATTTGTCTTACCTTCAATCAAAACAATCTTCTTCCCAAGCGAGAGCACTCCCAATGAATGCCCTAATAGTTGAAGTGCTTCAACAATCTCATCATCAGCTTTGACGGGTAAGGCTTGATTCTCACCGTTTGTTCCTGGTGGTTTAATAAACACAACCGAGTAAGGGAGAGAAGAAGTTATGATGTGAGAGGAATGAGTACAGTAAATAAACTGATTTCTTGGTGAAACGTCCTGTAGTGCCTGAAGAAGCCTTTTAGCTAACTCAGGATGAAGGTGCAACTCAGGTTCATCAAACAAAACGATGCAATCGGATGGTGACCGGAAGAGAAAATCAAAAACAATATTTACAACCTCCCTTTCCCCTGAGCTTAAATTTTCAATGGGAATAATTTGACCATTTTCAGAAAAATTGAGTTTTTGATTGCGAAGATCAGGGTCCAAAAGTACTTTGGAGGTAAGTAGCTGAGAGAACGCCAACTTATAAGGCATTAAAATGTCTGGAAAATCTAGTTTCATTTCTGAATGCCCAGATTTCCTTAATTCTTTTGCCTGTTCAGCTATTTTATTATTCTGCGCATTTAGCATTTGCAAAAGGGAATGAACTGTGTTCTCAAATCTATCCTTCAAAGGACTAATAGGAGTATTCCAATTTATTTTGTCTTGGGATGGGTCATGATTGCTTGGGGGAAGTGAGCAATTAGAGATTCGGTCAATAAACCTTCGGCTTTCTATCAAAATAAAACTACTCTGCCAGTTTGTTTTTTGTTGTTGCTTACTCACAGTACTAAATAGAAGTCGTTTATCTTGGTGTACATTAGTATCTAATGTTGACTTTTTCCAACGACCCTTTTCTAGATCCGTTGTTGCTTCAATAATAAGTTGGGTCGTCTCATTTTCACGACTGGTGCTTATAAGCTCAATAATTGCCCTGATAATTCTGGTTTTACCTACACCATTTTGGCCAGCAATAACAACTCTGTGTGTTAGATTATCTACTTGGAAGCATTGAATTGGTGGATGATTTTTGATGTTGATAGATTTTATTTTCATAACTCCTTCCACAAACTTACTTTTTTAAGTTGCCTAAACTGACGCCAGTACATCCGTCGTTGGGCTGTCATCACGGAACTGCATGGTGTACAGCTTTTGATACAACCCGTTTTGCTCGATCAATTCCTGGTGCGAGCCGGATTCGACAATGCGGCCTTCGTTGAGGACCAGAATCCGATCTGCCCGGCGCACGGTTGAAAGGCGATGCGCAATCACAAACGTGGTGCGGCCTTCCATCAAGGTTTCAAGCGCGTCCTGGACCAGCCCTTCCGACTCGGAATCAAGCGAACTGGTCGCTTCGTCGAGAATTAAAATTCGTGGGTTCTTCAACAGGGCTCTGGCAATTGCGATGCGCTGACGTTGCCCGCCGGAGAGTTTGACGCCGCGTTCGCCAACCACGGTTTCATATCCATCAGGGAAACTCATGATGAAGTCATGAGCATTTGACGCCTGAGCCGCCTGTTCGATTTCTTCGCTGGTCGCTTCAAGTCGGCCATAGGCAATATTTTCACGAATCGTCCCGCTAAAGAGCGTTGTTTCCTGAGGCACAATCCCGATATTGGTGCGCAATTCTTTGAGTTTCCACTGGGTTACCGGGATTCCATCCACCAGAATCGAGCCGGCGTTCACGTCAAAAAATCGGGGCAAGAGCGAAATGACCGTGGTTTTCCCGGCGCCGCTCGGTCCAACCAGCGCGATGATTTCTCCCGAGTTGGCCGTGATATTGAGATTTTGCAGCACGGTCACATCTGGACGGGTCGGGTAGGCAAAGGCGACGTTGCGAAATTCAACCAGTCCTTGCACTGGCGAGACCTGTCTGGCATCCGGGGCATCTTTGATTTCCGGGATGGTTTGGAACAACTCGACCACTCGTTGTGAAGCACCAAGCGTCTGGTTGAATTCTCCGTAGAGTTCGGTGAAGGCGCCAAGCGCCGTTCCCACCACCGAAGTGTATAAAAAGAAAGATGTTATCTGACCCAGCGTCATTTTCCCGGCCACCACCTGCTGCAAACTGAACCAGAGCAACAACACAATCCCGTTAAACAAAATAAAGACAATAAACGCACTAAACCCGCCTCGCGCCAGTGCCCGTCGAAGTGCATGCCCGAGCGATGATTCAATGTGCTTTTTATAGCGTGACACCTCAAACTCTTCGCGGACAAAGGATTGCACGATTCGGATGTTCGCAATCGCTTCGTCGAGGATGGCCGAGGCTTCGGCAACCTGGTCTTGAACTCGGGTGCTGATGCGGCGAATCCCGCGCCCGAAAAATGCCGCCGCGCCAACCAGAAAGGGGATAATCACCAGCAGCGTCATGGTCATCCGAAAATTGGTAATGCACATCAGCGTTACGCCACCAGTAAACACAATCAACTGCCGCAGGGCTTCAGCCAGATTGAGTGTCGTGCCAGATTGAATCAGCGTGATGTCGGATGAAACTCGGGATGTCAATTCGCCAATTCGCTGGTTGCTGTAAAAACTGAGGCTTAATTTCAGCAAATGGTCAAAGAGGTCACGACGCAGGTCCGCCACCAGTCGCTCGCCGATGTAGACCAGAAAGTAAGTCCGACCAAAGCTGAAAAGCGACTGCACCGTCAGCATTCCGACCAGAAACAGGAGCGTGCGGTTGAGTTCACGGGTGTCTTTGAGGGTAAATGCCGAATCGAGCAGGCGACCAACAAAGTAGGGAAACATAAGCGCAATCGTGCCGGCCAGCAGCAGACAGATAAAGGCCATGAAAAAGGTGCCGTAATAGGGCTTTCCATATTTCCCAAAGAGCTGAAGTGCGGCCTTCGTAGCTCCCTGACGATCAACCAGCGGTGTTACTTCTTTTTTCACGTGTAAATCCAGTGTGGTTCAGTGGTTAGGGTTTCAAAGACATAAAGGACATAAAGGACATAAATTCGAAAACCCGGAAGCGCGGAAGCGCGGAACCCGATTATGCTCCAACCAGTCCGTTTTCGATGTGCTCCAGGCTTTGGGAATCAGCCGTGGCGATTGGGGTGTCTGAAAGCGCCGCCGTTCCCATCAACACAAAGGTCACCCATAACATATCGGCGAACAGTAAATGCACCATTTGCAACCAGATCGGTGCCAGGAGCGCCACATTGATCACTCCGGCGACAAATTGAATCATCACCAAACCGATGAGAAGCTGTCCCAGTCGTTTGACAGCTTTGGTTTTGACCAGTTGTTCGAGCAAAACCGCCGAAAATATCGAATAAAATCCCACAATAATGGCAATAATCGGATGCCAGATGCGCAGTCTCAATAAGATATGCGAGGTTGGCGACATATCCTGGTTGAAGCCTTCCAGTAAGGATCTGGAGGGAAAGAGCGTATCACCCAGAGCCGTGATTGCTCCGCTAACACCTAAAATGAGAAGTCCAATAATACCGACTGAAACGAGAACCGTGGCCATTGATCGTTTCCATTCAATGGCCTTGCCACCAGTTACCCACCAGGCTGTCATGGCGAGTGAAGCCAGGAGCAGAAAGGTATTGACCAGGTGGACCGACAAATATGCCGCCCGCATCATGGAGGTATTTCCCGCCACCAGCTTGAACAAAACCAGTCCGGCACCGATTAAGGCTTCGGCAAATATAAAAAAGAGCGAAAGCGTGGCCCCGGTTCGGGCAATGTGTTTTTTCGGAAAGGCACGAAAAACCCAAATACTCAGCGCAACGACCACAATGAGCGCCACACCGCTCGTCGTTCGATGGGCAAACTCAATCAGAGTTTCAATCTCTTTGGCCCTTGGGAAAACTTCTCCGTTACACAACGGCCAGTGATTGCCACAACCAGCCCCAGAACCAGTCGCCCGGACATAGGCACCCCATAAAATGACACCAATGTTATAGACCAGGACGAACCAGGCAAATTGAATTAAACGCGTAGGCTTTTGATTAGTCATATGTTTTGGGCTGAGGGCTTGGGGCCATAAGCGCCAGGATAAGGAAACAAAGCCCCATCTGGACAAGGGGGGACAAGCGGACAAGGGGACAAGGAGAAAAAATATTCTCCCGCTCCCACCGTCGGGAGGATCTCCTTGTCTCCTTGTCTCCTTGTCTCAAACAGGCTCACATTTTCTTATCCTGGCGCTTATGGGACTTGGGGTTTGGGGCTGAGGGCTTGGGGCTTTTCAAGGCTAAATGGCTGGAAAACAGGTACTTCCCTTAGCCCCAAGCCCCATACCCTCAGCCCAAATTGAAAAGGGGCGAACATTGAATAAGTGATGCTGGTCAAGCTTGCGCCTGTCCAGACGACTCACCGCTCCCGTTCACCCCTGCAATTCCGTTTTTTGATGGTTTTAAGACTATGGGGTCATCTTATCGATGACCATCACACAAAACAAAATCGAAATATAAATGACCGATGCCTTCATCACTCGTCGGGCATCTTGCCCGGTACCGGTCTTATTCAAAATCAGAACACTGCGCAAGAAATACCCCCCTAACACCACGGCAGCGACGGCGTAGAAAATTCCCGTCAGGTGCATCAGGGTTGGTGCCAGCGTCAACGGCAGCAGAATCAGGGTATTCCACAAAATCTGGCGTTTGGTGCGTTTTCCATCGGGCTCAACCACGGGCAGCATTTTAATTGCCGCCCGGCTGTAGTCTTCACGGTACATCCAGGCAATGGCCAGAAAATGCGGATATTGCCAGAAGAACATAATGGCAAATAAGGCCCAGGCTTCCGGTGAGAGTTCTCCAGACGCGGCCACCCAGCCAATTAATGGCGGAACGGCACCTGGAAAAGCCCCAATCAGGGTTGAAATCGTTGATTTGGTCTTGAGGGGAGTATAAATGCCGACATATCCGATGGCGGTCAGGGCGCCAAGCCACGCGGTGAGTTCATTGACCGCAAAATACAAATACCATTCGGCCACGATTGCCAGGGCGAGCCCCACCACCAGGGCTTCAGTTTCAGAGACTTTTCGAGTGGGAAGTGGACGATGGAGGGTGCGTTTCATCAAGCCGTCCAGATTTCGTTCCAGGTATTGATTCAGCGTCGAAATACCAGATGAAAGCAGGGCGACGGCGCACAGGGTGTGCAGCATGAGCACATAATCAACTGGCCCACGCGTACCGAGCAGATACCCGAAGGTGGCAATTAAGACAACTTCAAAAGTAATCCGTGGCTTGGTGAGTTCAAGATAGGCTTTGGCTTTGCGGAGTCCGTAAATCAAGGTGCTGCGTACCGCTGGGAGCTCTTCAGTTGGAATAGTGGGGACAACGGTTTCAATCATTCCACAAAGCCTCTACCTTGGCAAATAGTCCAGGTGGCGCGAGAAGTAGTCAATGAAGGTGAAGAAAAACAAGATTGCCACGAAAAAGAAACTCGACGCTACAAAAACCTTGGTGAGCGTGGTGCTGTATTTGACGTGCATAAAAAACAACACGATCAGGACCATTTTTGTGGTGGCAACCGCCAGGGCAAGCGGGGCATTCCAGGATCCCAGGTCAAAGGTCGCAATCCAGACAGTGATCCCGGTCAAGACCATCAAGGCTCCAAAGACACTCAGATATGTTTTCAGCGGAACGACATGTCCAGCCATATTTTTTCCTCAAATTCAAAGAGTTTAAACACCGGAGGGAAAGCAGGAATGAAAAATGAGGAGCTTATGATTGGTACAATGCACCCTCATCCCTCATCCCTCATCCCTCATCCCTCATTCTTTAATGTCCGCCGCCTTTGTAGTGCAACCCGGTCAAGTATAAAAGCGGGAACAGAAACACCCACACGATGTCAACAAAGTGCCAGTACAACCCGGCCATTTCCACCGGCGTGCTGTACTCCGGTGAAAACGTGTCTTTCCAGGACATGTACAAAATGGTAGCCAAAATTCCCATTCCCACCACCATGTGGAGGGCGTGAATTCCGGTCATACAAAAGTACAGGAAGTGAAAGACCGGCTCAGTGGCGTCAACCCCACCGTTCGGCAACTGGTTGTAGACGAAATTTAATCCCGGCACTTTATGGTGATGATAGTGCTCGGTGTATTCAATCGCCTTAATTCCCATAAAGGCGGCGCCAAGGATCATGGTCAAAACCAGAAATCCCATCAACTTGCCTTTGTGGCCTTCCTGAGCAGCGTGAACAGCCAATGCCATTGTTAAACTGCTGCAAATCAGCACGATGGTATTGGTTAGTCCGAGTTTGATTCCCAGTTCATAGCTGCCAATCACAAATGTGTCGTGGTGGTAGAACCGGAACAAGGAATACGCCAGGAATAATCCCCCAAACAAGAGCACTTCGGTGGCCAGAAACGACCACATCCCCAGTGTGGCTGATTCATGCTGCTGTTCGGCGTCAGCAAAGTGGTGTAAGACAGCAAGTGAATTTGAATGAGTTGACACGGTTTAGTCTCCTGTGGCACCGGTTTCGGATGGCATTCGATATCCAGGCATTGGATCCTGGCCCGGAGCAAGCTGTGGCTCTTCACCCATTGGATGCAATGGATAGTTGTATGCATCTTCGGTCACAACTGGGGTCTCAGCAAAATTGTCCCACGGTGGCGGGGAAGCAACGGTCCATTCCAACCCCTTTGCATTCCACGGGTTGTCCACAACCGGACCGTATTTCAATGACCAGAACAGATAAAACAGCGGCAGAATGTACCCAATCGCCAGAATGGTTGAGCCGGCAGTTGAGAGGACATTCCACACCTGGAATTCCGGAGCGTAGATGTAGTACCGACGGGGCATTCCGAGATATCCCACCACAAACTGTGGGAAGAAGGTCAGGATAAACCCGATAAACACAATCAGGGCGCTCAACCGGCCCCAGCCTTCCGGGTACATTCGGCCAAACATCTTTGGCCACCAGTAATGCAGACCGCCAAAGTAGGCCATCACCGCACCACCGACCATCACAAAATGGAAGTGGGCAATCACAAAGTAGGTGTCGTGCAGATGTTGATCCAACCCCATTGACGCCAGGAACAATCCGGTCAAGCCACCAATGATAAACAGCCCGATAAACCCGATGGCATAGAGCATTGGGGTGTCAAAGGCAATTGAGCCTTTATAGAGGGTCGCCGTCCAGTTAAAAACCTTCACGCCGGATGGAACCGCCACAAAGTAAGTGATAAACGAGAAGACCATTCCAGCATAGACCGACATGGTGGACACAAACATATGGTGTCCCCACACCAGAAAGCCAAAGATCGCGATCATCATGGATGACACGGCAATAAATTTGTACCCAAAGGGTTTTTTGCGCGCAAACGCCGCGATCAATTCGCTCACCACGCCCAGACTCGGCAAAATCATGATATAGACCGCCGGGTGGGAGTAAAACCAGAACATGTGCTGGAACAATACCGGGTCACCGCCCAGGGCCGGATCAAAAATCCCGATCCCGGCAAAGCGTTCGGCGGCCAGCAAGACCATTGAAATGGCCAGGACCGGCGTCGCCAGAATCTGGATCAGGCTGGTGGCATACAGTGCCCACACAAACAATGGCATGCGAAACCAGGTCATTCCCGGCGCCCGCATCTTGTGGGTGGTCACAATAAAATTCAGCCCGGTCAGAATTGACGAAAATCCAAGGACAAAGACCCCGAGCGTCGCCGCAATCACGTTGGTGTTGCTGTATTTGGTGCTATAGGGCGTATAGAGCGTCCACCCCGTGTCCAACCCGCCAACCATGATGATCCACAGGACATAAATCGCCCCGATGATAAAGATGTACCAGCTCAGCAGGTTGATCTTGGGAAAGGCCAGATCCTTGGCCCCGATCATCAACGGCAGCAGAAAGTTTCCGAGCGTCGCCGGAATTGACGGAATCAGGAAGAAAAAGATCATCACCACCCCGTGCATGGTGAAAATCTTGTTGTAGGTATCACCTTTTAAAAACTCTCCGTGGGGCGTGAGCAATTGCAACCGGATCAGGAAGGCAAAGAAACCGCCCAGGAAGAACATCAGGGTGATGGAAACCAGATACAGCAGGCCGATGCGCTTATGGTCGGTCGTGAGCAACCACGACTTCCAGCCAAAGCCTTCATTTAAATAATGTTTTTCAGGAAATTTCACTGTTGCAGCAGGTGTCATAGCGATTCCTCACACCTCATTCCTTCTTTGATGGTTGTGTCTTTGACGACTGGGGGGCTTTGGGAGCTTCAGCGGCACTGGTTGGAGCTTTCGGGGCTGGAACACCCGTGGCAGGGGTCTGATTGGCCTGCCCAGCTTTATATGGCAATGAACCATCCGGATTGCCCCCTGCCGGATAGGGTTGAACCCCAGTTGGGTTCGACACTGGCGGCATCTGGTCAAAACCACTGCCCATGGCCCGAATGTAGGCTACCAGGAGCTGGATTTCCTCTTCAGTGAGCTGCCCCTCATAGCTCGGCATGATATTGGCATACCCGGCGGCAATCTTGGCGTTTGGCTTGTAAATTGACTCACGAATGTAGTTTTCGTCCACGATCACCTGTTCACCGCTTTCAAGCGTGATCGGCTTCCGATAGAGATTGTTCAAATACGGTGCTCGCGCCTGCGCATTGCCGGTGTGGCACGCATTGCAGGCCAGTTTGTTGAACAACTCCTGGCCCCGAATGGCCATGGATCCTTGTGAGTTTGAGATAAGCCATTTTTCATAGTCCTGCGGCTCCATCACGATCACGCTGCCAATCATTCCCGCGTGTTCAGTCCCGCAATATTGGGAACAGAACAAATGAAAGGTGCCCGTTTTGGTGGCTTCAAACCACGTGTAACTCGTCTTTTTCGGCAGCACATCCATGTGGATTCGGAAGGCTGGAACAAAGAAACTGTGAATGACATCTTCCGATGACATCACCAGTCTCACTGGTCGGCCCAATGGAACGTGCAACTGGTTGATTTCACGTTGCCCATCCAGGTGCTGAAACTTCCACATCCATTGTTTCCCAGTGACATACACATCGAGAGTGTTTTTGGGAATGGTTGTGTGTTTAAAGAAGATAATGGCTGACCAGTAAAACATCACCATGAAGACAAAAAACGGCACAATGGTCCATCCCCACTCAGCCCAGGGCGATTCGTGGGTTTCAATGGCCAGTTGCCCTTCATACCGGCGGCGGTATTTTATGGCAAACACCGTGATGCAAATCATGATGGTCAGACCCACACCACCGCACACCGCCAGCATGAAAAAGTAAAAGTAGTCAATTTCGGCGGCAGCCGTTGAGGCCTGTTCTGGGAAAAATGGAGGAAGTAAGAAAGCCACTGACTTAACCTCGCTGTTCTGATGTATTGTGCCCGCGTCGCTCTGATCGAAGCATCATCCCCAGGAAGAGCCCGAGGGCGACGACGGTTACCACTGCACTGATTTTCAAGAGATTCAGTACAACCGGGGTATATTTTCCAGTTCCCGGGTCATAGTGAAAGCAATATGGTGAGGAGGCTGGCACCAATGCTCCGACTCGACCCGCCTGGGCAGTTGAAAGCGCTTGAGTGACAGTTTCGGCTGGGTATTCCATGCCGAAGAAATAGCGTGAAATTTTCCCCTGAGGGGTGGCGATGATGATGCCGCCGGAATGGGCAAACCCTTGTTTTTCTTCATTCCAAAGGTAGCGGAATCCGAGGGACTTCATCAGTGATTGGAGCGAAGGTTGACGTCCCGTCAAAAAATGCCAGCCGGGGTCGCTTCCCGGACGACCATACCGTTTGATGAACCCGCGCCGTTGGCCAGCAGCAGTCGCTGTCGTTTCGCGAGGGTCAATGGTGACCACCAGAACCGTGAACTCCTGGCCGACACCCGGTTTGACGTCGGTCAGGCTCCGAATCAGTCCGTTGAGCACGTTCAGGCTCAAAAACTGGCATTTCAACAAGACCGGAACAATGATGACCGGCTGGGTGGTGAAATACTGGCCGAGTTTGACCGGCAATCCATTTTCGTCAAAGAACTCAAGGTCAAGCGGAAGCTGCTCGCCGTTGTGTTGTTCAAATCCGATCTGTTTGAGGAGTTCAACCGACGCATTTGAAGTCGGCAGTGAACCGGTTGATTGACTGGCAGTGACAGGCAGGGCCCATATGCCCAGAAGTAAGAAAACCCAAATGAAATACTTCTTCATTGATGAGTTGCGGGACTTGAAGGAGTCGCCGAAGGCGTGTTGGGTGCCGGGGCTGAAGGCGTTGCCGGGGCCGGAGTTGCTGGCGCCGCGGCCACGGTTGAAGCCGCGGCGGGAGACCCACTGCCCAGGGCTGGAGCGCCGCTGGTGGCTTTGCGGGAATCATAGCCCTTCTTCAACATTTGAGCCATGGCGTCTTCAATCGGGATTTTGGCGATTTGCTTGTTTTTATCCACCCAGGTATAGCTTTTCAGGTACTGGGCTTCCTCATCCTTCCAGTTCTTGACTTCATTCACATCGGAAATGGGGTTCAACTTCTGGTTGGCCTGAAGCTTCGGCTGGTTATCCCGTTCCAAATACTTCATGTTCGCCTTCTCGGCGTCCGGCAGGTTGGTGACGCTGGTTGTGGTCGGCGCTGGCAGAAAGTGCTTATACCACACATTAAAAACCAGGGGACCAATGATGCCAAAGAACACAAACACCGCCGTCACCTTAATGACGGCCCCAATATTGGTGTCTTTTGGCTCAAAGTTCACTTCCGGATTTTTTTCCACTTTGCCGTGGTGTTCAGTGCTGTGCATGGTGCAATGCCTCCAAATTCGGATCGTACTCGGGCAGGAGTGGTGTTTGCTTCAGATTCCAGATAAACCAAACCATCCAGACTCCCAAAAACCCAGCGCCGGCTGCAAAATCAAACACGTTGAAGTGCCAGTGCCCGTGGTCATAAGACGGCGAGATCAACCACGTGATATCCACCAGCCGCATTACCAGAAGCAATCCAGCCACCCAAATCAACCGGTTGGCATATTTCTTGATGTCTTTCATCAACAACATAAAGAAGGGCAGGAAAAAGTGGAGCACAATCAATCCGGCGGCAATCAGCCCCCAACCACCGTGCATGCGGTGGAGGTACCAGGGAATTTCCTCGCGCAGGTTGCCGGACCAGGTGATCAAAAACTGTGAGAACGAGCAGTAGGCCCAAAACATGGTAAAGGCCAGCATAAAGTTGCCCAGATCATGCACGTGGCGTTTCTTGACCACCTTCGAAAAAGGCTCCGTGCCAAGCAACATCGTGACCACCACCACCGAAGTGGTAAACCCGGCGAGCAGGCTTCCGGCCATCCAGATCACCGGCAGCATGGTTGAATACCAGTGCGGATCAACCGACATAATCCAGTCCGTGGCGGCAAAGGTCATCGTGATGGAGAGCATCACCAGACCCACGCCGCTGAAGTCGTGGATAAACTTCTTGATCCGCATGTCCTTGTATTCATCCTGGCGACGGGCAAACCGGTTGATGGCAAAGGCAAACCCAATCCACAAAATCAGATAGATGAAGCCACGCACTGAAAAGAATGAGACGTTCAGGTACGGTGCTTTGCGTTGCAACACGACATCACCGGTCGTGGCGCCTGGCACCGCCCACGAAAAGATGTGGGTCATACCAGCCAGAATTGGCAAAAACAAAATCAGTAACAGCGGCATGGTCTTGGCCCCGGCTTCAAGAATGCGCCGGATGATCAACCCCCACTGTCCACCGCTCAGATATTGAATAAAGAGGATGGCCAGACAACCAAGCGGGAAACTGGCCACATAGACGAACCCGATCAGGTAGGAACGGAAAAACTGCTCGGGCCCACCCATCGCAAAGGAGGCGAGAAGTCCACCCAACCCAAGAACTGCCAGACCGATTGCAAAGGTCTGCAATTTGTTAAGTGCTGGAGTAGCCTGTGATGCGGCTTGACTCATGATCAGTGACCTCCTCCTGCCTGGTGGCCTCCGGTTGATTGGCCACCCGCGCTCTTAGCATCTGCTTTCTTGTCCAATTCGCTTCGTTTTTCAGCGGGCACTTCGGCCAATGGGACATTCTGGCTGTATTGCAACGCCCGAATGTAGGCCACAATCCGCCACCGGTCACGAACCGGAATCGAGGCGGCATAACTGCCCATCGAGCCAAACCCGTTGCTGATGACCGAATAGTAATACCCCACTGGCTTCTGGCGAACGTCGTCCTGGTGGAAGGAATTCGGTTTGGTCAATCCGCGGCGAACGATCATCCCGTTGCCGTCGCCACGATAGTTGTGGCACATCGAGCAATAGGCTTCAAAGCGCTGCTTCCCTCGATCCAAATCAGCTTTGGTGATTGGAAACGGAAAGTCCTGGGCAAACAAACCATCCGCCATTTTTCCGTCATACAGGTGGCGATCTTCACGCAGGAAATCAGGATCCGCTTTGGTAAAGCTTCGGCCATAGGCGACGGTGCCCGTAACCGGGAGCCGGGATGCCTGGCGGTCTTCAAAGAAATCCGTTTTTTGCAGCGGCTGATACCGGGGTTGAAGGTCCGCCATGTCCTGGCGGCAGCCAACGGCAAACAACGCCAGAAACACCAGGCAACTCGCCTTGAGGACAAGCGTTGAAGAACGCATCTTTGTGGTGGGTGTGAGCCTCTTCATTGCGTCACAAATCCTTTCGTTGATTGAGAGCAAACCGGATGAATTATGAATTATGAATTATGAATTATGAAAAGCTAAGTTCTTGTAAATCACTGAGATTGCTTTACTCATAATTCATAATTCTTCATTCTTCATTCATAAGTTGGCTTTGGCTACGGCTCAACGTCAAATACTTCGCTTGGATTGAGGGCATTCAAAAACTTGCGCGTTTCTGCCAGATCAAATTTCGGATCGGCAGATTCGATGCAGAGGAAAAACTTGTCCTGCGTGGCACGTGAAAACCGCTCAACGTTAAACAATGGGTGGTAAGGCATCGGCAATCCATTGAGCACGAGCATACTGATTGCCCCGGTGAAAGCGGCAAACAACACCGTCAATTCAAAGGTGATCGGAATAAACGACGGCCAGCTATAGTGCGGACGACCACCAATATTGAGCGGATAGTGGTACAGGTTCATAAAAACCTGCATGCCAAACCCGGTCAAGCCTCCCATAATCCCGGCACACAGCGTGATCAAGGGCACCGCGTTTTTGTGAAATCCAATCGCTTCGGCGGCTTCCTCAATCGGATATGGCGAATAAGCGTCAATCTGACGATAGCCGGCGTCATAGGTTTTCTTGGCTGCGTTCACCAACTCGTCCGGGGTGTTGAATTCAGCCAGCAAGCCATACAAAGCTGCCTTCTCTTCCTTATTCATGATGGTGCGACTCCTTCAATTTGGCCTGAGGCAACAGCATTTTCACTTCAAACACGCTGATCATTGGGATCAACCGCATAAAGAGGAAGATCAGGGTTAGGAACAAGCCGATGGTGCCGATATAGAGGCCCCAATCCCAGATCGTTCCCGAAAACATCCCCCACGATGATGGCAGAAAGTCGCGTGTCAAACTCACCACCACGATCACATACCGCTCAAGCCACATACCAATGTTCACAATGATTGCAATCACGAACAACACTGGAACATTGCGCCGGATCTTCTGTGACCACAACAATTGCGGCGTGATCACGTTACACAAAATCAACATCCAATACATGGCCCGGTACGGTCCGAAAATGCGATTTTTCATCATGTACCATTCAAATTCACTCCCGCTGTACCAGGCATAGAAGATTTCGGTCAGATAGGCATAGGCCACGATGGAACCCGTCACCAGCGTGATTTTGGCCATATTTTCCAAATGGCGTGTGGTGATGAAGTCTTCCATTTTGTAGAAGTACCGCATCGGGATCATCAAGGTGAGCACCATGGCAAACCCGGAGTAGACCGCGCCGGCCACAAAGTAGGGCGGGAAGACCGTCGAGTGCCAGCCAGGGATAATGCCGACCGCAAAGTCAAAACTCACGATGGTGTGGACCGAGAGCACCAGCGGCGTCGAGAGGCCAGCCAGAATGGTATAGATCGTTTCATAGCGGGCCCAGTGGCGCGCCGAACCCCGCCACCCAAGGGCAAACATCCCGGTGAGAATCTTGACGTACTGATTTTTAGCCCGGTCTCGAATCGAAGCCAGATCAGGAACAAGACCGATGTACCAGAACAGAAGCGAGACGCTTCCATAGGTTGAGACCGCAAACACGTCCCACATTAACGGGCTTCGAAATTGTGGAAACCAGAGGGCCAGGGTGTTGTGTTGGGGCAGGAGAAAATAAGCCGCGTACCAGGGACGCCCGGTGTGGAGCAGTGGAAACATGGCCGCGCAAGCCACCGCAAAGAGCGTCATGGCTTCGGCAAACCGGTTGATCGAGGTTCGCCATTGCTGTTTGAAGAGCAGCAAAATGGCCGAAATCAACGTTCCGGCGTGGCCGATACCGATCCACCACACAAAGTTGACGATGTCAAAGCCCCAGCCGATGGGTACGTTGATCCCCCAGATACCAACCCCCCGGTAGATCAACCAGGCCACTGAGACCATCAGAAGCTGGAGAATCGAAAACGCAATAAAGAATCCAAAAATCCACCCTTTCGGGGTCTTTTCTGGTGGGGTGAGCACAACGCCGGTGATGGCTCCGGTGACAGATTCGAAAGTATGCCCCGGTTCGACGACGACAATCTCACCCTTTTCATCATATGTGTATTGCTTGTCTAACTCGGCAACAGCCATGTCTTCGACTCCTCAGATAATGAATTGTGTTCCCATTCTGGTTTGTCAGCCGTCTTCGGAATGTCTTTGTTGACATTGCGAACCGTGGCCAGGTAGGAAGTTCGTGGTCTGACGTTGATTTCAGCCAGTAAGTCGTAGTTGGTCGGTTCTTCCTTCAACTTGGAGACCTTGCTGTGTGGATCGTTGATGTTTCCAAACACAATCGCCTCCGCCGGGCAGGCGCCCTGGCAGGCAGTAACGATTTCGCCATCCTCAACCGGCGTTCCACGTTTTTCGGCTTCGATCCGGGCCGCGTTGACACGCTGGACACAGAACGTGCACTTTTCCATCACCCCGCGGCTCCGGACCGTCACGTTCGGGTTGCGTCCCAACTTGAGCACCGGGGTGTCATAATCGGAGTAGGCCAGGAAGTTGAATCGTCGGACTTTGTACGGGCAGTTATTGGAGCAGTATTTGGTACCGACGCACCGGTTATAGGTCATTTCGTTAATACCTTCGGTGCTATGGCTGGTCGCTTCAACCGGGCAAACGACTTCGCAGGGTGCGTTTTCACAATGCTGGCACATCACTGGTTGGACGTAAATATCTGGATCATCAGGGCTTCCAGTATGGTACTGGTCAATGCGCATCCAGTGCATTTCACGACCACGCAGGACTTCCAGTTTTCCGACCACCGGGATGTTGTTTTCCGCAGTACAGGCCACGACACAGGCGTTACAGCCAGTGCAGGCGCTGGTATCAACTGACATGCCCCACTGGTATCCTTTCGGATCATCAATGTGATCGGAAGGCGTGAAAACCGTCATCGGTTCCTTTTTCTTGTTCTCTTCTTCAATTTCCAAATCAACTTTTTCTTTGACAAAGGATGGCTTTTCAGCATTTTTGCCGTCGAGCAGTTTCTGGAATTCTTCAAGCGTTCCAATTCGAATCAGTTCGCGATCTTCCATCCGGAAGTGAAGCTGGGTCGAAGCCAGATGGTGGGTATCGCCAGTCGGGTTGAGCGACAGGCCGTCGCCACCCCAGAGCGACGTGGTCGAGCGCAGGGCAAAGACGTTGAATCCAATGTCATTCCCGACCTGACCGGCTCGTGAACGACCATACCCGAGGTGCAGGGTGACCGAGTCTTCAGCGTGTCCAGGAACAACCCAGACTGGTGCGGTGGCAATCTTGCGACCGCCAAAACTGATTTCAACCAGATCCTCGCTCTTGAGATTCTTTTGGGCTGCCGTCTTCGGGCTCAGGTGAACGGCATTTTCCCAGGTCACTTTGGTAATTGGTTTGGGCGTTTCCTGCAGCCAGCCATTGTTGGCAAAACGTCCATCAAACGCACCTGGGTCTGGGGCAAAATGAACTTCAAGTGATTTGCTGGTTGGGGCGGCCATTCCGGCCACCGCCGTTGCCACGGCATCAAGTTGGGCGGTGACTGTCTTTTCCGGCTGCATTACATAGGGTTTTTCAGTCGCGGCCTTGTCGGCTGGTTTGGCACTGCTGGCTTCAGCCGGTTTCGGTTCCGTCGGTTTTGGCTCAGCCGGTTTTGTCGCTGCCGCAACACCGGCGGCGGTACCAGCAGCGGGTGACGGAGTTGAAGCTGGCGCCGGGGCGGCTGCCGGAGCCTGGGCCGCACCCTTTCCAGCTAAAAATCCATGATGAAGCGCCCGTCGCCAGGCGGTTTCAAACCCTTCACCGCTCAACTGAAGTTGCTTCATCCAGAATTCGCGGACGACGCTATAGCTTGACTGGTTAAACTGGTCCAGAAACGCCACCAGCAGTTCATGGGCGGATTTGGATTCCTTGTAAATTGGCTCAATCAATGGCTGGACAATTGACACCGTGCCGTCAAAAGCACAGGCATCGCTCCAGGTTTCCAGGAAGTGGCTCTGCGGAATGTGCCAGTGGCAGTTGACTGAGGTTTCGTCATAGTGCGAACTCAGGTGCACCGCCGTTTTGGCTTTTTTGACCTTGTCGCCAAATTGCAGGTCGGCTGGCGCGGTGTAGGCCGGGTTGCCACCCAAAATAATGAGCAATTCGACCTGTCCGGCATCGAGTTCCTGCACCAGTTGCTTGAGCGATTCAGCCTGCTTTTGCGGTGATGGCTGGTTTGGCAGCGTGGCTTCCAGCGGCTCGGTAAACGTCACCGTTTTGCCGTTGTTTTCCAGCGACTGATTGATGGCGTGGGCCAGGGCATGCACGGCTGGGGGCTGGTTGTCGCCCGCCAGAACCACACTCTTGCCTTTGTTTTTCTTGAGGTCTTCGATCAGGGCCGTAATCCATTTGTCATTGGCACCGCCCGCTGGGGCATCTTTGACCGGAACCCCAACCCCCGCCGCGATACGTTTGGCCAGTCCCAGGATTTCGCTTGGTTTGGCCGCCATCCGGTGGTCAGCCACGGTTCCCGTGACGCTCGGCATTGTTTCCGCAACATAGAGCCGCGACATTTCTTTTTGATCTTTGCGAACCCGGTGACGCTTCGAAAAATCCTTTGTATAGCGCACGGCACCAGGTCCATCGCCCAGGAAGTTGGCATCGAGCGAAACGACCACGTCTGCTTTGTCAAAGTGGTACACCGGATGGGCATAACTGCCGAAAGCCAGCCGCGTTCCTTCATGGTAATTGTCGCGGTTGACAGCATCATATTGATACCATTTGGCTTGCGGGTAGGTTTCGAGGAAGGTCTTGAACTGGGCGGTGAGTGTTGGCGAGGTCACCGTTTCAGACAGGAAGCGGATCCCGGCCCCTTGTTTGGCTTTGCTGGCTGGCAAAAACTCGCGCACATCCCTGAGAAACACATCAAATGGTCGTGGCTGGCCATAATAGAGGACGTTTTTGGAGCGGTCAGGATCATACAAATCCAAGACCGACGCCTGGGCATAGGCACTGGTCGCCCCAAGGCTGGCCGGATGATCCGGATTGCCCTCAACCTTGGTTGGCCGGCCCATGTGGGTTTCAACCAGAATCCCGGAAGCAAACCCGCCAAGCACCATCGAAGTCGCGTAGTAGAGCGGTTTCCCAGGCAGGATTTCCTCTGGGGCGCGGACATAGGGCACGATCTTATCTGTTGGCGCCGCAATCGGATTGCACGCCGTCAACCCACCCAGGGCAAACGACGCCCCCATCACTTGCAGGAAGCGGCGGCGGTCAATCGCATCGCCCAACAGCGATGCCTGACGCGGGTATTGATTGCGGATCAGCTCAAGAAATTCTTCGCTTTCGGTGAGTTCTTCAATGCTTCTCCAGAACTGGCGGCCTTGCTTCGAATTCAATTCTTCGCGAATCGAGGACAGGGTCTGTTTCTCTTTGGTAGGCATAGTGTTTTCGGTTCCCACATTCCTTATCGGTGGCACGTTGAGCAACTCGTCAGCATGCGTGCGCTGCGAATCTTGTACTCCTTCATCAACTTCGGACCTTCTGCCGGGTCGGTGCGCTGGTACTCAAAGTTGTATATCTGGTCGCGCGGACGAAGGTTTGGCTCAGGGTTTTTATGGCAGCTAATACACCACTCCATCGTCATTGGCTGGGCTTTGAAGGCAAGCTGCATCTGGTCAATCCGACCATGGCACGACACACAGCCAATCCCTTTATTGACGTGAATGCTGTGATTGAAATAGGCGAAATCAGCCAGATTGTGAACCCGATTCCATTCCAGTGCCTGATTGTCTTTATAGCTGGCGCGGACCGGTTGCAGGATCGGCGCCGTGTACCAGACCTGGGAGTGACAGTTCATGCAGGTTGCCGTCGGCGGCACATTGGCAAACGAGGAATCTTCCACTGATGTGTGGCAATAGAGGCAGTGAATGCCGAGCCCGGAATAGTGGTGTTTATGGCTGAACTGAACTGGTTGCGGTTGGGCGATCTCCTGGTTGGTCACCAGCGGAGACCGGATGGCCAAATCCAGTGTCAGCAGCAAGGTGGCCGCCAGCAATGCGCCCCCGACGATACTAATCTTTGCCACCGAGTTCATACTGCGGTGAAAGACCTGTGACATAAAATCCCTCTCATTCCAATCGAGCTTGCATCTGCGCGATAGTCAACTCACAAGACGCACATCCACTTACAGCAAGGTAAGGGACAGCGTCAAAGCTGACCAGTGACACAAGAAGCAAAACTCGGAACTAAGATATCTAGCCTTGGCAGTTCCTGGCGTGATTTCCGCCGTGAGCAGTTGGTGCTGAGAAAAGCGCGTAGTGTTTTGAATACAGAGCAAGGAAGGCGCTTTTATACAATTTTTCAATCAGAGTCAACCCGCACCGCGGCTCACCGTCGAAAAAATTTAAGTGATTCGGTCAGAATGGCACGTAAGCGGTCAGGTGCTCCGGGCAGGTTGTCGAGCCAGCTACCAGGAGGCAGAAGTCAGCCTGACGCTCAAGTTAAATTGGGGACCTGTAGAAAGTGTAGAGAAGACATTGGGCAGTGAACTTCTGCGGATGCGGCGCATTGTGCCACAGGTTTGGTGACTTGAAAAGTGTTGACTTTGCCACAAATTGGGAGTTTGGAGGGTCAATAACTATAAAACTTGCAGCATAAGCAGCAATCGAAACCCAGCGTAACCTTTTGAAAAAAAAGCAGATTTTTTGATCACACCTGGTCTTCGCAGATGCGAGAAAAAAAGTAATTGCGACGCTGAAAATACCTTGTATTATCAGACTGAAAATCGCTCATTGCCCCAGGATTTCCAGCGCTCGCGCCACATCCTGGTCATTATTTTGACGCACCGCGTTGACGCTTAACTCGATGACTTCATCCGGTTTGACCCCGTGACCTTCTAACCGAACGTTGCGTACGGTCAGAAAATCCCGGATGCTGTATTGCAACTCACCCCCATCGGGAAGATCTTTTTTGATCGAGGCCAGAACCGCCCCGGCACTTGGCCGACCGACCACTTTTCCCCGCCCGGTTTCCTGTACCGCCGCCGCTAAAATTTCCGACCCACTCGCGCTGTATTTATCAATCAACACCACCACTGGCTTGCTCCAGGCTCGCTTTCCCTTGCCTGAAATTCGGAAAATTTTTTCTTTTCCGCTCCGCTCGATAAATTCACCCACGACAACATCTTCAAGGGAAAGCACCTCCAGACACTGACGCACGGTCGAAACCAGCCCGCCCAGGTTGCGGCGCAGATCCAGAATTAACCCGCTCGCCATTTCATGTTGCGCCAGCACGGCTTGAAACCACTTGCCCGTGTTTTCCTCAAACCGATCAAACCGGACATAGAGCACATTCTTGTCCAGCAAGCGGGCCGTTTGGATGGGTGTTGTCGCCAAATAGGTGACATTCAATGAGATATCGCGTGGGCTATCAGTCTGGTCCAGAAATTTGAATCGCAGCGTCTCCCCAACATCGCCTGAAAACCCATCCAGTTTTTCCACCGGGACATCGTTGACCGAGGTCAAAATCCACCCCGGCTGGATCCCGGCTTCCGAAGCCGATGACGGAACTTTCACTTCGGTTACCAGGACCTGCTGGTCAATGCGTCGAAATTCAGCCCCGATATTTGGAAACGCCCGCCGCTTTAACAATTGCGCCACTTCAGGGGATTTGACCGAAACGTGGTTATCTTTGAGTTCAGCCACCATTTCGCGCAGGAGTTCATATAGCTCTTTTTCAGTGGCTGCCGCCGCGACGCGTGGCTGGAATCGCTCGCGTGATTTCACCCAATCAACACCGTTGAATTTGTCGTCATAGTATCCCTTGTTGATGGTTGACCAGACCACCTCAAACACCTTGAGGTTGTTTTTAGCGGTAACCGGTTTACTGGCAACTTCGGTCATCGCCGAACCAGTCGGCGACTGGGCCAATACCTGCCACGGATGACTCAGAAAAGCTGTTATTCCAACAACTAAAATCAGAACCAGGTTCAAAAAGTATTTTGCTCTCATGCCGGATCTTCCATCCTGATCAAAAGGTTTTGTGGTAGGCTGTCTGAAATTTCCCCACATTTCACAACAAGGAATTGACTATGGTGTTGCCTCAACAACTCAAGGTTGAGCCAGGAGTCTCCTGGTTAAAAATCGTGTTTGGTGTTGTATTTGGTTTGGTGATCGCTTCCCAGACAGTAGCAGCGGCGGTACAGCCGGTGGGCGATGTTACCACACTTCTCCGCGAGAAAAACGGTGTTGTGTGCCAGCTTTCAAGCCGGGTGAAAGCTGAAGTCCGTTTTGTGACAGCAGACGTGGTTCGAGTGCGGGTCATTCCTCCAGGTATCATCGAAGAAGACTGGTCCTATGCTGTCAATCACAGTGACCAACCGCCGCCAGCCATTACAGTGGCCGAAACCGGAACCACCATCAAACTCGCGGCTCCGGGCGGCGCCACCGTGATGATTGAGCGAAAAGGTTTTCTCCTGACGGTTCTGGATGCGGCTGGAAAATCTGTGGTGACCGATGATCCGGCTCGCCCCACGGCCTTTGACAGCCAGACAGGCGAGATCGAAACGTCCAAACAACGCACACCAACTGAACTCTACTATGGGTTTGGTGAAAAAGCGTTGCCGCTCTCACGCCATGATCAATTTTTGGTGATGTGGAATACCGACACCTATGGCTATCCGGTCGGCACCGATCCGATTTACCAGACCATTCCCTTTTTTATCGCCCTGTCCAATGCCCGCGCCTATGGTGTGTTTGTGGACAATACCTACCGCAGCTTTTTTGATATGGGCAAGACCAACCCAAACCGGTACACATTTGGCGTGGCGGGCGGGATCCTCAATTATTATGTGTTTACCGGCGGAGAAACACGTTCCCCTGAAAAAATTGTGGCGGCATATGCCGCGATGACCGGTCGTGGCTCATTGCCGCCGCTCTGGGCACTCGGGTTTCAACAATCACGCTGGTCATACCATCCAGAAGCCCGCGTCCGTGAAATTGCCGACAATTTTCGCCGTCGAAAAATTCCAGCCGATACGATTTACCTGGATATTGATTACATGGACGGCTTTCGGGTGTTTACCTGGGATAAAAAACGGTTTCCCGACCCGAAAAAACTCATTTCCGATCTGCGCCAGGATGGATTCCGGACCGTGGTGATTATTGATCCAGGAATCAAAGTTGATGACAAATATGGGGTATACCAGAGCGGTCAGGCAGGGAATCACTTTGTGAAAACGGCTGATGGCAAAGAGTTTCAGGCGACAGTCTGGCCCGGGACCTGTGCCTTTCCGGATTTTACCAACCCACAGGCGCGGGCCTGGTTCGGGTCACACTATGCCGGAAACCTGGACGACGGGATCAGCGGCTTTTGGAATGATATGAACGAGCCGGCAACCTTTCTTCCCTGGGATCTCAAAGAACCAAACACGCTCCATCATCCACTGAAAACGTTTCCGTTGACCAATCGCCATGCCGGAGACGGTCATCCCGGCGACCATGCCCGCTACCACAACGTCTATGGCATGCAAATGGCCCGCGCCACGTTTGAAGGTTTGCGTAACCTGCGGCCCAACCTGCGGCCATTTGTGTTGACCCGTGCCGGGTATGCCGGAATTCAACGCTATTCGGCCATCTGGACCGGCGATAACGTGGCCAGTTGGGATCACCTGGCGCTTTCGATTCCGATGTTGACGAATTTAAGTATTTCCGGAGTGTCACTGGTCGGGGCCGATGTCGGTGGTTTTTCCGGAAATCCTTCGGCAGAACTCAACACCCGCTGGATGCAGGCCGCCGCCTTGACACCAATGTATCGCTCACACACCGAAGCTGGTTCCAACGATCAGGAACCCTGGGCCTTTGGACCGGAATTTGAAAAAATCAACCGCCAGGCGATTGAACTCCGCTATCAACTGCTCCCTTATCTCTATTCCCAGTTCCACAATCACGAACAAACCGGCCAGCCCGTCATGCGTCCGCTCTGGTATCAGTTCCCACACGATCAAAACACCTATTTGATTGACGATCAATATCTTATCGGCTCAGACCTGCTGGTGGCGCCGGTGGTCAAACAGGGTGCGACCAAACGCCGGGTGTATTTTCCAGCCGGAACAGACTGGATTGACTGGTGGACTGGAATCCGGATGACGGGCGGAAACTGGGTGGAAGTCGAAGCTCCGATTGAGCGATTGCCGCTTTTTGTCCGGGCAGGTGCTGTGTTGCCAACTCAGCCCATTGTCCAAAACACAGGCGAAATGGCCAACCAGCCATTGTTTTTGACAATTGCGGCTGGAAACAATCAGCAAGGCGAATTTTTTGAAGATGCCGGGGAAGGATACGGGTATCGGCAGGGTGAATTCCGGCTGGTGAAAACCGTCGGAACCACAACGGAACTCAAATTCCAAAGCAGCGGTAAATTTGCTGGTCGGGCAATTCAAAAGATTGAACTGATTGGACTTGAACAACCACCGAAAGCAGTTTTGGTAAATGGAAAAGAGTCGTCAACCGTTGAATTTGATGCCGCCCGAAAGCGACTGGTGCTGACGGTTTCAGCGTTGCCGGAAACAGTGACCTTGCGAAAGTAGGGTTCCATAGCATTTTAGAAAATGTTTTGAGTTCAGAGTAACGCCTTCAGGCGTGAGATATGACCAGTGGGATGGAAGAAAAAACCTCTCGTCTAAAGACGATACTCTGAACCTTTTTCTAAAAGGCTATATTAGGTGGTTGGCATGTCGCGTGAGCGTCGGAGCGACAAACGGCAGGTGCTCAACGGTGATTGGCCGGGGCGTCACGCCCTGGATAAATCCGATGGAAGTTTCCATCGCTGAAATTTCGATCAGGTTTTCTTCAATCAGGAGTTCCAGGAACGACACAATGGCCACTTCGATATCAGCTTCAGGAACGGCAAAATAGCGCGTCGTCATGCCTTCGAAAATGGCTGCCACCGATGCCTGTTTTTTCACCAGTCGCCAGATGTCAGTACCTGATGCATTTAAACTGTAGTACTGGCCGGTTTCCAAATTGATCAAAACTGTTTCATCAGCAAAAGGCTCCTGGATCAATTTGGCTTCATCAACCCAAAACGAAGTCGTCAAATGCATGCGAATCCTCTCAGAATCAATACCCAAAGCGGTGACAAGTCCCCGCACTCCAAATGAAAGAGCCAGGTGAAACACCTGGCTCTCAAGGAATACCTGTCAAGGCTCAATGGGCTTACACGTAGGGCATCATCACCGGCAACAGCTCCTGGAACGTCCGACCAGTGCCATTTTCACCGATGGCGTGCATTTTCCATTCGTTGTTGTGGCGATAGAGCTTGGCCATAATCTGGGCCGTGTGATTGCCATTGCAGCTCAAATTGTACTTTGCGATTTCGCGATTGCTGCTTTGATCTACGAGGCGGCAAAACGCATTTTCAATTTCGCTGAAGGATTGTCCGGTAAAACTGTTGACGACAAACATGATGGTTTGCACATAGTCAGGGACGCGCGGCAGGTCCACGATAATCTGTTCGTCATCGCCTTCGCCCTGTCCCGTGCGGTTATCACCGGTGTGCTGGATGCTGCCGTCCCGGCTGCGCAACTGGCGGAACCAGACAACATCCACCACCTGCTTATTCTGGTCAAACAACAAACACGAGGCATCGAGGTCAATTTCCTGTTCCTTGGCCCCAAAACCAAAGAAGCCGCCTTTTTTCTTGGCATCCCACCCAAGCCCCATCACGACTTTCGTGAGCGTGGCACCGCCTTCTTTGGCCAAAGAGATTTTCTGTCCTTTTTGTAAACTAATGGACATGGTTCACCTTCCTTTATCGGTTATCTGAATCTTATACCATTTTGGAATGGAGTCCTTGCATTAGAAAATAGTCAAGTAACTCAATCAAATAGATTTAGTGAACTACTGACTACTAACTACTGACTACTGACTACTGACTACTAACTACAAACTGGTATTACCCAATATTAACGCCAAAGGACTGTGCCAGCGGCCCAAGGCCACCGTTATAGCCCTGACCGACCGCTTTGAATTTCCATTCATCGCCATTTCGGTACAGTTCACCAAAAATCATCGCGGTTTCAGTGCTTGAATCTTCCGACAGGTCATAGCGCGCAATTTCATTTGTGTTTTCATCATTGACGACGCGAATGAACGCACTTGAGACCATTCCGAAGTTTTGACGACGGGTTTCGGCGTCATGGATGGTGACGGCAAAAACAATACGTTTGACATCCGCCGGAACACTGGGCAGATTTACACGCACAGCTTCGTCGTCACCGGCCCCAGCCCCCGTCCGATTGTCGCCGCTATGGACCACTGAACCATCGGTGGAACTTAAATTGTTGTAGAAAATAAAATCGTTATCCGCCCGGACTTTTCCGGTATCAGCCAGCAAAAAGACACTTGCATCAAGGTCGAAAGCGGCGCCGTCAGTGGCTCTGGATTCCCATCCGAGACCTACCAATACTTTTTTCAAACCCGGTTCCGCTTTGCTCAGCGATACATTTCCGCCCTTTGAAAGTGAAATTGGCATAAACTTCTCCCTAATGTGAAAGTTTTTAAAGTAGGTTACCCGGCCTCCAACTGATGTGGGAAAGCCGGTAATTTTCGGAGCACGAAAGTACTCCAACTGCTACAGGTTGGCAAGTCGCTTCGTAACTGAACCCAGTTTCTCAACCCGCAAATCCAGCAAGAACCACCACCACTCCACTATTTTTCAATCAACACGCCGCAATTCCGGACAAGTAAGTCATTCAAAACAGTATATTTGTCAAACAACTCACTCGTTTTGACCGACTCAAAACTGGAATATTTTACCACCAGACTCTGTGAGGATCCTATGTATCTGCGGTTTATGCTTCGATTGTTTGCCATTTTATGGGTGCTTGGCAGCGGTGTGATCTGCCTGGCAGCACCACAATCCGTCAAAACCCGGTTTGCCGCGCAAGGGACGACCCAGGTTTTTCATCTCAAAATTCCACTCTCTGATATTGCCCCGAACAGTGCCTGGGACATCACCGCACGCGCCTCAGACGGGACCGCCTTTGCGATTGCCGTTGACCGCCCGTTGCCGGCCCAGGTCAGCACGGAATGGACATCGCCCGAACATCAAAAACAGTATGAAGCCTATCAGGAACGACTCAACCAGGTAAGCATCAAGATGAACCAGGTCAATGAGCAGATTTCCACGCTTGAACCCCAGCAAAAAGCCCTGGCTGATCTCCTTAAAGACACCACAATCAAGGCTGAAACCCGCGCTGTGTTACAGGCAAAATTGAATCGGGTGGAAGCCGAACACAAAGCGCTCACCAAAAAACGGAGTGACCTGGAAGCTGAAATGGCCAGGGTGCAAGAAACAGCCCCCACAATTGATTGGAATGCCAAACCCGAATCGAAACCAGACCCGCAGTGGCTTGATGTGTATGGCCGGCTGAGCGGTTCCGAGCCAACCTCGGTCATTCTGGCCACTCTGCCCAAATCAGGCGAGCCGGCGCGGGTAGTGGCCACTCTGAAGCTGTCACCGCCCCAAAAATTCCCCGCCGACACCGAACTGGTTAAACAATGGGCAACAGCCTGGACCAACCAGCTTGGGCTTGAACTGGTCAATGGCGGCGATCCGTGGATGCACCTTCAGCTCATTCGTCAGACGGTTGAGAAATACCAGATCCCGATGCCTGACTTCAGTGGATTTTTGCGTTTACAGCGTCGGGACGGCGGCAACCGGTTTCGCGAGGAGGTTGACCTGTTTTCGATCACCACCGGCGGACTGGCGATTCAGGAATCACTCCAGTACCGGCAACTGCTGAACATTTCAGATGATCGAGGCGGCCAGACTGTCCCGATTACCAAACTGGAAGGCCCGGCGGTCAAATCGCATCCGTTTGAAAAAATGCTTGAAGGCCGCCAGCCGGTTGTGTTTGAACTCGCCAAACTGGTCCCGCACGATCAGTATTATGTCCATTTTTCAACCATCAAAAGTGAAATTGAGCTGTCTGATTTGCTGGACCAGTGGGGCACCACGCTCCTGCAATCAATTGAAGTCACCTCGCACGACCGGCAGGTGAAAGAGCGGCTCCTCAAACAACTCTGTATCGAACTCTCAAGCCTGACCCGGTTGTTTGGCAGCTTTGTCGTGGACGATCTTGCCTTAACCGGAAATGACCCATTTGTCACCGACGGCAATGATTTGAGCGTGATTTTTAATGTCAAAAACGGTCCGATCTTTGATCAATCAATGGCGGCCCACCGGGCTGAGGCCAAGAAACAACGTCCGGACGCGGTCGAGTCAACCGCTCGCTACGGCAACTTTGAAATTGGCACGTTGACCACACCGGACCGGGAAATTTCTTCCTACTGGACCACGGTTGACAGCTATCGAGTCTATTCCAATTCGCGGTCGGCATTGGAACGCATCCTGGATGCGGCGCAAGGCAAACGACCGTCACTCAAAGCGGCAGCCGAATTCCGCTATATGCGCACGATTTTTCCCGGCACGGTCAATGACGAAGATGGGTTTCTCTACCTTTCCGACGCCTTTATCCGGCGCGTGGTCGGGGCCGAGCAAAAAATTGGACGTATTCGCCAGCTTGGATGCACGGCCAATCTGCACAACCTCGAACACGCCCACCTCTCTCACGGGTATGACCAGGGAAAACGAACACCGGTGACGCTGACCGAACTCCGCGAACAAAAGCTCCTTGACGCCGACGACCTGGAATGCCCGTCAGGAGGCACCTACCAGCTTGACGAGCAGGGACTGGCCCGCTGTTCGGTCCACGGCTCACACCGCAATCTGACCCCGCTGATCGAAATTCCAATCACCCAGGCCACGCCAGCCGAAGCCGCCGGCTACCGGAATTTTGTCGAACGCTATACCCAGTACTGGAGCCGATATTTCGACCCGGTGGGCATCCGCTTTCGACTGCGTGACAAAATCGAAGTCGAAACCTGCATTCTGCCGCTGATTGAAAACAGCATTTATAATGGTGTTCGCGAATCCGCCGGCGGCAGGCCGGCCAAACTCTCAATTCCAGTTACCGCCGGCACCATTGCTTCGGTTGGGATGAAGCTTGGGGAGGAGAGTCCGCTCCGCAAGGAAATGCTCAAATCGTTTCTGCTGGATATGACCGGCCCGGACAGCGAGAAATTTCTCGCTACGATTGGTGACACCATCAGTCTGAATTTCTGTGACGGAACGCCGCTCTTTACCTTTGCGATGGATACGACCACGACCTTGATTGGCGGAAGCGGCCTGCCTCGGGGTGATGATGCCTTTTTCGGACTCATTTTGTCATCGCTCACCCTGCCGATTTATGTTTCGATGGACATCACGGATGCGGCCCAGGCGGAACGTCTATTTGACAAAGTGCTGGCTCAAGCCGAGCAGCGATTCCGGATGCAGGGTGAACGCTGGCTGACACTCGAACGCTATGAACTCAATTCATATCGTGACATTCCAATCCACACGGCAAAGCTCTCGCTCTTTGTGGCTGACTTCCGGTTTGCCTGGGCGATTGTCGGCAAACACTTGATTGTCAGCACGCAACTGCCGGTTCTAACCAGCCTGATTGATGCGCTGAAAGACAAACCCGATACGGCATTACTGGCCCACGACACGCCGTCCAATCTGCTTTTTTCAATGAGGCCGTCCCAATTTCGCCAGATTCGCCCAACGGTGGCCGCCCACTGGCAGGAAAAGATGCGCGGCACGTGCCTGCAAAACCTGAGTGGTATCCGATTGCTCAACGAGCAGTTTCCGATCACCAACCCTGACTTTCACCAACAATTCCTGAAACGGATGGGCTACATTCCATTTTGTCCGGCTGGTGGAAGCTACCAGATCGAACCAACCAGTGGCGTGGCCGAATGCACGGTTCACGGCACCCATAGTCATCCGAAACAACCCATCGAAGCCACTGGAAAGGAGCCCTTCATCCAGTTTGTCGAAAGCCTGAAAGGTGTTCAGGCATCGCTTGAATTCACCCCTGAAGGCATCCACACCCGCATCACACTTGACCGGACGAAGTGAGAAGAGACACGGGGCTGAAAAAACCAGGGCTCAGGGCTCAGGGCAACGAAAGGGATGAGGGCTGAAGGATGAGGGATGAAACAAAACCAATTCTTCAGCCCAATTTCTTCAGCCCTTAGCCCGAAGTCTTCAGCCCTGGGTTTAGGGCTCGGGGCTGAAGAAAACGGGGTAAAGACTTCGAAGAAATAAAAATGTTCGAGGTCGAACAATTCTTATAATCCATTGATAATAAGATATTTAACCCTATTTAGTATTTTTCTTCAGCCCGTTTTCTTCAGCCCGAAGTCTTCAGCCCGATGGGTGACAAACCAGGAGAGACAAAACTATGAAAATCAATGACCTAAAACGGCGGTTACAAAAAGACTGCCCGATGACGACGATTAGCCTCCGCATCCCGGAGGATGTGATTGAAGACTTGAAGCGAGTCGCCCCGCAGGTGGGCTTTTCAGGGTATCAACCATTAATCCGAGCCTATATTGGGCAAGGATTAAGACAAGATTTGGCTCGGCTTGAGGGAGCAATATCATTAACAGAACTGGTTGAGAACTTACGCAAACGTGGCGTTGATGAAAGTATCCTTGAAAGTGCAATGGCCGAAATAAACAACCCATAATCAAACTTTTACAGATTTTTATTTATGGGTGGGACTCATTGGTTTCGGCTGATTCGTCTCCAACACAAAATCCGTAGAAGCAGTGGGTTTCTTTCATCCCTCATCCTTCACCTCTCATCCCTTTGATCGCCCTGAGCTTGCGAGTCTTCCGCCTGCCTTCTTCAGCCGGGTGTCAGGAAAGTTTCTGACGGGTTGATTGAGATTTTGTTCAACCCCGAAGTCAGCATCAATTAAAGCAACCCGTTGATTCCATTGAACAAAACAGCCTGAGCCCTGAACCCCGAACCATGAACCCCGAACCCTAATTTGCCATTCCTGTTTTCCACTTCTTCAATTTCGGCTAGTATTGAGCGGCTCCGGCATCCTGCCCAGGTTACATGATCCCACAAATTGCGAGGACCTTTTTTCGACTGGTATTCCCCTTCTTTGGATCCAGGATACCTTCGAGGAAATCAGGCTTGCTCTGGTTATGGCAAAGACAGTTTCCCGCCGACTGCTCGGATTCGTCTGCTTGCTGGCAGGACTTATGCCAGCACTAGCGGAATTGTCCCTTCTGGCCGGGGACCCACTTTTTGCCGCTCCGCCAATCGCTTTGCAACCGGCTGATCAATCCGGCTTCACTTCGGGTGCCATCACCAAAGACATTACCACCATTGGGCGGTATGGATTCCGGGTTTTTACCGACCGCGATGGACTGCCGCAAAACTCAATCACCGCGATTACCTTTGACCTCAAAGGCTATTTGTGGGTTGGCACCCTGGATGGCATTGCCTGTTACAACGGGCGAAAATGGACGGTGAAAAAACTTCCGAACCGGCACGCGTCCAGCTATGTGCGAACCCTCGCCGCCATGGCTGACGGAAGTCTCTGGGTCGGCACCAGTGGCGGCCTGTCCATTCTTAAAAATGATCAATGGAGCACCTTTGACGAAAAAACCGGGCTGCCGAGCAATGAAATTCGGGCCATTCTGGAATCGAAAGCGGCTGACGGCTCAACGGAATACTGGCTGGGAACCGATGGCGGCATTGTCTGTTTCCGAAACAGCGCTCTGGTTTTTCCCATACCGGCAGATGCCTTGCCCGACCAATCCATCCGGTGCTTGATGGAAACCAAAGATCCCAGCGGCAATCGAATTATCTGGGCGGGAACACGCAGCGGACTGGTGCGGATTGAACAAGATCGGGTTTCGGTTCTCACGACCAAACAGGGGTTGCCGTCAGATTTTATCTTTTCCTTCATTGAAACCGGCGCCGGCACCCCTCAGCAGGCATTATGGATTGGAACCCAGCGCGGTCTGGCCAAACTCCACAATGGCGAATTTACAATCCATACCCGTGCCTCCGGCCTGCCCGACGATACGGTTTTTTGTCTGCTAGCCTCAGAATCCGCCTCGGGGTCTCTGATTATCTGGGCTGGATGCGCGGGCAAGGGTCTTGGCCGATTTGAAAACGGCGAATGGACGGTCATCAGCCAGCGGGAAGGCATTCCGTACAATGTGGTTTGGAGCCTGCATGAAACCCAATCCAAAACCGGAACTCGCACGCTTTGGGTTGGGACAGCGGGCGGCGGACTGGCCCGCCTGGAAACGGGAAAATGGATCGCATTGACCACTTCGACGGGGCTGCCGAGTAACAGTGTTTACAGCATTTTTGAATCTGTTTCCCCAACTGGCGATTCAACCTTCTGGCTTGGCACCACGCTGGGGGTCGCCAAATTTGAAAAAGGCCAGTGGGCGGCTGTTTCCGGGCCTCTCGCTCAAGGCTATGTCAATGTGTTTTATGAAACAACAGATCCTGAAGGCAACCGGACGCTCTGGGCCGGGTTGGATCGAGGGCTGGCCCGTTTTCAAAAAAATCGCTGGGAGACCTTCCACCTCGGGACAACCAATGATTTGTACCATGTGACCAGCATGGTGCAGACCGCTTTGCCTGGCCAGCCGCCTGAACTCTGGCTTGGAACCAAGGCCGGGCTGGTCAAATTTGACCAGGATCAGTTTATCCCCATTCGCAATCAAAATGCGTCTATCATTCAACATCACGTCCGCTGCCTGGCTCAAACCCGGCTTGTCGGAGGCAAAACCGTTGTCTGGGTTGGGACTCGCAAAGGACTGGCCTCTCTCCGCGATGGGATCTGGCGCATGTATGACGTCACCAATGGTCTGCCGCATAACGACGTCCTGTCGCTGCAGGAACTCCAGACCAGGGACGGTCGCCATGAATTATGGATTGGCACCTTTGGCGGAGGCGTCGCCTGCCTCGATCTGACCAGCGACGACCCTCACTGGACCTACTATTCCGACTCAACCACCCCAGCACTCCCCAACAACGTCGCCTATCAAATCCGCACCGACGCCAAAGACCGCCTTTATTTCTTTACCAACAAAGGGGTGGTTCGACTCACCCAAGACAGTACCAACCCCAATGCGCCTGAATCCCAACGACTGGAAGTCTTTACCACCGAAGACGGTTTGCCGAGCAACGAATGTAATACCGGCGCTTCATTTGTGGATCGCAAAGGACGGATCTGGGCCGGCACCATTGATGGGGCCGCCGTTTATGATCCGGCGAATGAAATTGAGAATACAAGCCCCTGTCCGTTGATGATTGAGCGGGTCTGGCTCACGGGATCAGACCAGATTGTTACCAATCAATCCACACTGGCTCACTCAGACAACAATCTCTGGTTTGAATATACCCTGCTGAGTTACTACCGCGAACGCGACACCCTCTACCAGACACAACTCATCGGCATGGACGAAAAACCCACCGCCTGGACCAGCGACTATAAAAAGGAATACACCAATTTGTCGGCTGGGGACTACACCTTCCGGGTTTGGGGAAAAGATTTTGCTGGAAATGTCTCAGGACCGGTCTCGTTTTCGTTTCGGGTCAAACCAGCCCCCTGGGTTACCTGGTGGGCGTTTGCCCTGTATTTTTGTTTGACCATCGGCACCGGGTATCTGGTCATCAGGTGGCGGGTTCAGGCATTACAGCGCCAAAACCAGTTGCTCGAAGAAAAAGTGAGCCAGCGAACTCAGGTCATTGCCGAACAGGTTGAAAAACTAACGACCTCGGAACAACAGGCACTGGCGGCCAAAGAAGAAGCCCTGCACGCCAAAAATCAGGCCGTTGCCGCCAATCAGGCCAAGAGCACATTTCTCGCCACCATGAGTCACGAACTGCGCACCCCGCTCAATGCCATTCTGGGATTTGTGCAACTGATGCAACGCGACCAGCGCCTGTCAGCCGACCAGCACGAAAATCTTGAAATCATTATGCGGAGCGGCGAACACCTGCTGGCGCTCATCAATGACGTGCTTTCGATTTCAAAAATTGAATCTGGTCGCGTCACGCTCAATCAGCAAAACTTCAATCTTCAGAAAATGCTGCAGGGATTGGAAGAAATGTTCCGGCCTCGGGCAGAGTCAAATAATCTGCGTTTTTGTTTCAACCTTGATCCGCAGCTTCCCCAACACGTGCTGGGCGATGAAAGCAAACTCCGGCAAATCTTGATCAACCTGCTTGGAAACGCCTTCAAATTTACTGAATGCGGATCCGTTGAACTCATCGTCAACTGGAAGCAAGATCGGGTTGAATTTCAAGTGTGCGACACGGGTCAGGGCATTTCCGATGACGATCTGCCCGAGGTTTTCAAAGCGTTTGTCCAGTCTGAAACCGGACGCCGGATGAAGGAAGGTACGGGGCTGGGACTGGCCATTTGCCAGACGTTTGTGAAGTTGATGGGTGGTGAAATCAAAGCCGAGAGCACATTTGGACAGGGCTCCCGGTTTTCATTTGAAATCCCGCTGATGGGAGTCGAATTTGAAGAACGGTCCCAGCTTGAACGCAAGGTCATTGGCGTGGAGCCAGGACAACCAAACTTCCGCATCCTGATTGTTGACGACAAATGGGAAAACCGGCGATTGCTCGTCAAAATGATGAATTCGATTGGGTTTGAAGTCAAAGAAGCCGTCAATGGCAAGGAAGCTGTTGATTTATGGATGCAGTGGAATCCGCATCTGGTCTGGATGGACATGCGCATGCCGATTATGGATGGCTACACGGCCATTCGCAAAATCCGAGGGTATGAAATTGGAATCCGAATGCGCGACTATGAAATTTCCCGTTCTGATGGTGGCCGGGTTCGCAAAGAAGACACGTTGCGGCCAAACACCGGGCGCGGGCGCGGCATCCGCACGGTGATTATTGCGCTCACGGCCAGTGCCTTTGATGAAAGCCGCAATACCATTCTGGCCCAGGGATGTGATGATTACATTTCCAAGCCGTTTCGGGATTCAGTGATTTTTGAAAAAATGACCCAGTACCTCGGAGTCAATTTTGTCTATCGCGACCTGGCGTCCACCACAGCGGAACACCGCATCAACACGGACGCCCTCCAGGCATTTCTGGCCGCACAACCACCGGAAATTCTCACGGCGCTCAATAAAGCTGCCAACGAAGGCGACCTCGAAGCTACCTATGAAGTCATCAACCAACTTGATCAAGGCGATCACCCAGATCTGACCGACAAACTCCGGGCCATGGTCAAAGCCTATCAGTTTGATGAATTGCTGGATTTGATTGAAGGAGTGGCAACGTAGGAATTCCGTTCAGGGTTCAGGGTTCAGGGTTCAGGGTTCAGGGTTCAGGGTTCAGGGTTCAGGGTTCAGGGTTTAGGGTTTAGGGCCAGATACTCCAGCTTGAGCGGTACCTGCCGGTTCCCCAGTCTTCATCTTGAGTGGAATCAAGTCACTTCATCACCTCAAACCCTGAACCCTGAACCCTGAACCCTGAACCCTGGTGGTATGATATTTCCATCCGACTCCCTTATCTCTAAAACCGGGCATGCCAGCCAAGTTCCCAGTACACTCGAATGTCCAGCGCCCAGTTAATCAGAATTCCTTTTTGATCCAGGATCGCCTGCACCATCCCAATCACTTTCCCATCTGAACGCCGAAAAACTGGACCGCCGGATGAACCATGGGTTGCTCCGGCATCAATTTGCAGGACTGGAATGCTGTTTCGAGTTCGCAAACTGTTGACGATGCCCTGGGTGTAATTCACGCTGATGCCAAGTTCAAAGCCGAGCGGGAACCCCAACAGCCCAATATTTTCACCAAGCGGAATGTCATTGTCGGGTGTAATGAGCGGCATCCAGTTTAAGGCACCGTTACAATCAGAAATCCATAGCAAAGCCAGATCATGCTGGGCGCTTCCGGCAACATAGAGCAATGGTCGCAAATAGTTGGTGCCGCTCAGGCAAATATCCATTCGTTTGGCGTCTGACACCACGTGGTAACAGGTCAGGATAAAACCACCTGGATTGATGACAAAACCCGTGCCCGAAGCGTGCTGTCCATCCTGGCATTCAACCAGAATGAATCCAACGGCACCGGTCAGTCCGCCGGGTACAGTTGGCGACTGATTTCCAGGAAAATTCGCTGGCATATAGACCGGTTTTGGCGGCGGAAGTTTTCCAGGAAGCAAAATCGGCTGATCTTCAAGTGGCGGCTGCGGTGCCAGGGCGGGTTGTGGCGTCGCTGCCGGCTGGCCATAGGCTTGAGGTGGCGGTGGAGGCGGTGCGGGAACGGCTGGGGTCACCAGACCAGCGGGCACTCCGAAATGGTCAAACAGCGCCGTTTGTCCCGCCCGAAAGCCACTGCTGACCAGTCCGAGCCGCCAGCCGTCCTTCTGGTACAGACGGCCTAAAACCAGTGCTTTTTCACCGTCAAAATCGTGAGCTGAAAACTGATAGCGGGCGACTTCCTGCGATCCGGCTGAAACCACCAGGCTGCCGCTCTGGATGTCGCTGGCATTTTCCAGGAGACACCCCGTCCGATCCCCCAACGACACCGCCAGCACAACTTCTTTGGCTTCGCCAGGCAGCGAGCTGAGATTGACGTTGATGGATGCCTGGGTGGGCGTGCTTGAAGCCACCTGAATTGATTGACAGGGACTGCTGGGCTGTCTGGAAAACACTAAATATTCGGATTTCAGCAATTTCTGCCGATCATTGAGGGCAAGACAATAAAACTGGGCCTGGTCTTTTAAACCGGATAACGCAATATCAAGACGAATCTGTGATTGCGGAGTTAAATCAGAGAGTTTAATGCGCTGGCCTTTCACAAGTTGCTTGCTCATAAGCGGTTTCCTGTCTGGGGTTTGGGTTCAGGGTTCAGGGTTTTCAAAGCAATCTCATTTTGTCACCTTGTCATCTCGTCACCCTGTCACCCTGTCATTTTGACCTTGGCACCACGGGGACGAACCGGCCACCAAATTCCAGCCGATAGCGTTCCTGTCGCCACACGATTTCGCGTCCCAAAAAAGCGCCGAGCCACGTGGCCCAGCTCATGACATCCTGGAGTGGAATCATCCACAGTCGTCCAACCACAGAGCGGTCCTGTAATAACAACGTGCCCAATTCAATCGCCAGCCAGAACCGAACCAGCAGGATACTTCCCAAAACCATCAGATTCCAGGGAAAAGGTGCCAGGACCGCTAACCCAATGGCCCACACCAATCCATAGGTAAACCCCTGGCCGATATATCCATCCGGACGCGAGAAACGCGAACTTCGGTTCCAGCGCAGTCGGTGGACAAATGTTTTAGTAAATCCAGTGGTTGTGGCGTGATGATTGATCACGTGGGTGGAAAGTGCCACTTTGTAGCCCGCTTCATCCGCCCAATTCCCGAGCACAAAATCATCAGCCAGATACTCAGCCATGCGCGCGAACCCGCCGATCTTTTCCAGGCATTCACGTCGAATCGCCATTGATGGCCCCAGGGCAAATTTCATGCCTTCCAGACGTTCAGCCACCACCACACCCGCCATAAACTCAGTGCTCATGCCGAGTGCCTCAAGTTTTGACCAGAAATCAAGTTCCCCGACGCCCCGGTACAGGTTGGTCATGGCGCCGACCTCTGTCGGTTGGAACGTCCTGGCCATGTGCCGCAAGTAATCCGTTCGGACCGAAGCATCGCTGTCGGTAATCACCAAAATGTCAAACTGCGCCGCCTGGGACATCAACTCCATACTATAGACCTTGGCGTTGGCAAATGGTGGCTCGCCCGTCAAAATCAACCGGGTTGGAATGTGGGCAAATTCAGATGACAGACGGCGGACAATCGGGACCGCCGGGTCTGATTCGTGTCGAACAGCAAACAGAATCTCAAATCGTGGATAGTCTTGCGCGAAAAACGTTCGCAAATAGGTTTCCAGCCCTGGGTCGGCGCCATTGAGTGGTTTGAGCAGCGAAATTGGCGGCAGCGGGATTGTCGGGTCAACTGGTACATCAGGTTGCAACCGACGCAGACGACGAATTGAAAAAATTGCCAGCAGGTAATACACCAGCCCGCCCAGACTGGTCACCCCTAAAAACAACAGGGCAAGGAAATAAAGCACAGACGCCATATGCAGAATGAAGAATCCTTTGAGTGGTTAGTGGTTAGTGGTTAGTGGTTAGTTCTTGGTTTTTCTTCGAAAGTATTGATTTCTAACCAATAACCACCAGCTTATTGATTGATATCAACTCCAACCGGGCTTCACTGATCCGGTATTGAATTTTCGGGTGAAGGGCGACTTGAAATAGAATCGGCGTGATAATAATCGGCGATGAGTCGAACCACCAGACCGTAACTCCCAATGCCAGCGGTGACGTTGTTGGCGCGCAGGTAGGTATGATTGACGCGCTGGCTGAGGTCCTGCCAGATGCCGCGATACCGGGCCCAAAACACACTCACGGCTTTTAAATCGGCTCGGGGGCCGACGGCAAACTGCTCCAGCAGTTCCTGAGAGCAATCACGGGTCTCACAGGCATCACGCAACAAGTAGCGTGCTCCCAGCAAATACCCGGAATAGCGACAATAGGGCTGCTCAGCGGTGATGCAAATCAAAAAAGCAACGAAGTTGGCTTCATCCTCGGGGGCAAAGCCGCGTTGATGTGCCATTTCGTGGGCAATGGTGAATGGCAAATCACACCCCGGCATATCAGTATTGAAATTCGGTTCGCCGGTAAACGGAAAGTACACCCCTGAGATACCGGCATATGACAGCACTGGCGAGAAAAAAACCGGTTTGGCGGGGCTGTACGCCCCCTGGGCCGTTGGTCCAATCCAGGTTGCACGACGGAAAGTAGCCTCCAGATCAGCCCGAACCACATCCAGGGAAATGGCCATCACGCCTGGTGACATGGAACCGGCCTGGGTTTGGGCTTCCGCGTAGGCACGATTGGCTTCGGCAACCAAAAACCGGCAGAGATTTTTCACTTCGGCAGGTGTTGCCTGATGCGAAGGGATCGCCAGCCGCTGGGTTACCGGCAACCGGGCGTAATTCAATCCCCAGCAGAGTTGAAACCCCAGAAGCAATATTCCACCTGCAACCAGCGCATTGATCCCGCCGGCTTTGACCAATCCTTTCCAATCGGCGCGATTTTTCCACGTTTTTTGCATCAACCACACACTGCCCGCCAGAGCGAAAATGATCGCCAGCCCAACAAGAACTTCAGCCAGTGAAAAGGGCAGCCAACCGCTTGTAAACCAGAGGCCACGGGCCATCAGCGGATAAAGGGCTTGCCCATAGAGGGCTTCAACCACTCGTGGAGAGCGTGGCGCACCAATCTGAAGCACACCTCCGGCCAGGGCAAGGCCAATTGCCAGCCAGCGAAATCGGCTGAAATTCTGAAATCGTGCCGGAACCGACATGCATCCCCCAGAGTGAAGTGACAAGGTGACCAATGACCAGGTGACAAAGTGACAAGGTGATCAATGACCAGGTGGCAATCGAGATTCCAATATCAGGAATTGTTGACAGTAGATAACTAAGAGAATCAGTTGCTCTATCTAAAATCAATTAAATCAATATAATAGAATAAAATTCAATATTCACACTTTATTTTCAAGAAAATACTGTTGACAGTAAATTATTTCAAGTGTACAGTGTGTCCAACCTTAGATGAAGAATAAATCACTGGCAAGAAAACCGGCATTCAAAAATCAGGTTTGATTCCATTTGATTTATTGAATTCAACACCAGAGTTGAGCCTTACCCCTTAGCCCAATGGTAGTTTATGACGATACAGACCGCTGAATTGACCGAACACCAATTTCTGGGGACTTCTGAACTGGCTGATGCTGCCGCCCAACTTGTTCTGCACGTGGTGCCAGCTCAAAACCGGGGCAATGTCAGCGATTTGCCTGACGAACGAACTGTCCGCTACTACCTGGCACAATCGCTTTTGTCTGAACCACTTGGACGGAAAGGGTCGGCTTCGATCTTTGGGTATCACCATTTGCTTGAACTGCTGGTCATCAAACGGTTGCAAGCCCAAAACTTGCGAATCAAACAGATTCGGGAGCAACTGACGGGGAAATCAACGGCTGAACTGGAAGCGATCCTTGAAATTCCAGGGTCACCTGAACCGCCCGATGACTTTGAACTGCCTGATACTTCAGCGACCGCGTTTTTGGAATCGCTCCTGGCTGAAAAATCGGTTGACCCAGGCGCCACCCAGCGGCAAACCAGCACGATGCCTGTAACCGCCAGCCAGCCAACGCATTCCGCCTGGACCCGAATTGACCTTGAACCAGGGTTGGAATTGCACATTCAGACCGGCTGGCAATTTCCAACCGAGGCCACAACCCGACACCGGCTAGCCCGACGCATTCAGGATGCCCTGTTGGAAGCT
Organism: Acidobacteriota bacterium; assembly: GCA_016208495.1. Taxonomy (NCBI): domain Bacteria; kingdom Pseudomonadati; phylum Acidobacteriota; species Acidobacteriota bacterium. The sequence continues at coordinate 98,188 of JACQXX010000064.1, forward strand.
GGCCGCCGAAAGTAAGATCATTTAGGGTTCCGGGTTCCGGGTTCCGGGTTCCGGGTTCCGGGTTCCGGGTTCCGGGTTCCGGGTTTTCGAAAGGGGAATTCGTCCCGTTCATCCTTTTGGTCGTGTGGGTCCATGATTATTTTCTTGAACCCTGAACCCTGAACCCTGAACCCTGAACCCGACTATGGAACACCTTCCCAAACTGGAACTGATCTCTGAATATCCGGCGATTCCAGCAGCCTCTGACAAGAGCTTTTATGTGCTGGCGCAGGTCACGCCGCCAGAGATTGGGAAGGGAACGCATCGGCCACCGTTAAATCTCAGCCTGGTCCTGGATCGGTCAGGGAGCATGGGGGTTGAGAAACTCAATCATGCCAGGCAGGCCGCCTGTTCGCTCATTGATCGGCTGCTCCCAACTGACCGCCTCAGTCTGGTGACATTTGACACGCGGGTTGAAGTCCTGGTGCCGAGCACCCTGGTGACCGACAAACCAGCACTCAAGGCCGCCGTGGCTGAAATTTATGGTGGGAGTCGAACGGCGCTCCACGAAGCCTGGGTTCGAGGCGGACTCGAAGTCAGCCGCCACGCCACCGCCAGTTCAATCAATCGCGTCATTCTGTTAACGGATGGAATCGCCAATGTCGGGGAAACCCGTCATGAAACCATCTTGAACCACACATCAGAATTAACCCAGCGTGGAATCACGACGTCAACGATTGGGATTGGGTTTGACTTTCAGGAAGAACTCCTGATTCCAATGGCCGAAGCTGGCGATGGCAACGCGTTTCATGTGGTTCGCACCACCGACCTTGAACCCGTGTTGACCGACGAAATCGAAAGCATGATTTCCCAAATTGGCCATTCCACCCGGCTTGGGTTTATGACGAGTGCCGGGTTGGACGTGCGTGAAATCCTCAACGATTTCACACCAGTTCATAAACAGGAGGTTCGACTTCCAAATTTGCGCGCTGGTCACCCGCTCCAGATTGTCCTGGTTATTGCGACCAACCGGTTGAAAGCCAATGCCAGGTCCCAGACGGTCTCAATCCGGCTCAACTGGCAGTGCCAGGCCACGGGAGATAATCACAGTGTCAGTCAAACGTTGTTTTTGCCGATTGGGCTCGCATCGGAAAAGGCCGCCCATCCCGAGGTTCGAAAACTGGTTGGACTGCTGACCATTGCCCGGATCAAACGTGAGGCCATGCGTCACATTGATGCGGAGCGCTATACGGAAGCCCAGCAGTTGATTTTGAGCGCCATCCAGATGACCGCCACGCTTTTGACAAATTTGGGTAACGATTTTCGATTACGGGCACAACTAAAGGTGCTTGACCAACTGGAACAGGACCTTGAACGGGGAGATGACCCGGCAAAATCCCGGAAATTTCTGGCCTATCAAAGTTATGCCACCAGCACCTGCCGATTGGATGGTCAGCCGGACCGAAAAACCGGAAGTTGAAGGTGGCTGAGGTCGAACAATTTGACCACCTGATTGATTTCAGGTCACTTCCCTCAATCGCTTTTTCGATGAGTTGAGGCAAACCGGGCAAACACAAACAGGTTTTGAACGTAGGATCAAAACTTAAATTTCAACCAAACCCTTAAATATACATTGAAATAGCATTCAGTATTTTACACTGCATTCAAGAACAGTTATTTTGACACAAAGGAGTAAACCACCTTGCCGAGCAGCACATTGGAGATTCCGATTATGACAGACCGTTCAGTTCACCCAACCAGTCAGCTCGCAGTAAAAATCTCGGCGTTGACCGACGTTGGTCGGGTTCGAAGTGGAAATGAAGACAATTTTTTAGTGATAGACCTTGAGACCGGATTTACCTGGACTGCAGATTCCGATCCTCCCGAAAATAATCCTTTCACCATTACCCCAACGGAAAGCGGCCTGTTATGTGCTGTTTCGGATGGAATGGGCGGCGCGGCTGCGGGTGAAGTTGCCAGTAAGCTGGCGGTTGCCTGGTCAGGTTGGATTATGTCGGAAGCCTGTGCCCACCCCGACCTCAAAATTTATCCGTTTCACGAGCGCCTTCGACTCGCCATTGAACAAGCCAATATCCAAATCGCCATGGCGGCTGAAGAAGCCCCGGAATTTTCCGGCATGGGCGCCACCTTTACCGCCGCCGGGATTCAAGGAAGCACCCTGACCCTGGCTCAGGTCGGGGACTCGCGGGCGTACCTGATCCGCAATGGGCATATGGTCCAACTGACCCGTGATCAATCGCTGGTGGCCCAGTTGATTGAAATGGGGTCCATTACCGAAGAAGAAGCCGAATTTCACCCCTACCGCAATGTCATTATGCAGGCCCTCGGGGCCAATGCCTGGGTTGAAGTCGCCGTCCAGGTCATCAACCTGTGCCAGGGAGACCTGGTCCTGCTGTGCAGCGATGGACTCTCGGGCAAAGTCCGCAAAGACCAGATGCAGAAACTCATTACCGAAGTCAGCAATGATCTGCGGCTTGGGGTTCGCAAACTCATCTATGCCGCCAACGAAGCTGGCGGCGACGACAACATCACGGCGGTGCTGCTCCACTTTACGGGAGATCACCTGCCACATCCGGATGGTGAACCAGTCACGGCGCCACAATCGCTCGAACGTGATCGCTCTCTGCCCCGGCGGGTTGAAATCCAGTATGTCTCACCACAGGAAAGCGAATCCACGCTGGAATAGGGGTTCAGGGTTCGGGGTTCAGGGTTCAGGGTTCTCTAATCCCAGGATTAAGCCGTTCTGATCAATCAGTTCTTTTTGGTTTTTAAACAAAACGGCCTGCCGAAATGGCAGGCCGTTTTCCTTTCAAAAAAGGGAGCTGATATGAGTCATTTTGTTCTCAGGGATTCGAAAACCCTGAACCCCGAACCCTGAACCCCAATTTATTCTCCTGGTCGCATCAAATTGTTGATAAAGCTGGAAAGCTGATTCAGGTCATGTTGACCGAGGCCCGAAATCTCGCTGGTCAGGCGCTGTAAATTCATCCGACCGGCCAGTTCTTCTTCAGACGATTGAATTAACACCGTTCCCTGGCCAAAGAAGTCAATTTGTTTTTCTTCGCCTGAAGTCCGGCCCAAAACCATGGAGCCGACCACGTCAAAGATGTTGCGAATGTAGGAATAATCGTAGTGATAGGACGGGCTCGGGCAATCGGCCCAGCCGAGCAGTGCCTGTTCGTCAACCCGGCATGGCGGTTCGATAAAATGAACCGGTCCGTTGGACGATGCCAGAAACGTCCCCGTTCCCATCAGCGTCAAATAGCCCGGCTGGGTTGATTCCTGACAGATCAGGCTTGAATCAAATCCCAGCACGTGGCTGCTTTTCACCGTCAGATTGCCGCTTTCCAGGTTGTACGAAGCGATATTGTTGCCATTGTCGCCCAAAACGACTTTTCCCTGGCCGTTGACGATCACAAAATCACCAATGTAGCCGGGAGCGTTAAAAACCTTATCTACAATCACGGCATACATTGAGTCACCGAGCGCCGAAAACCGAAGGTTGCCGTAGTAGGCAATCATTTTGCCTTTGCGCATAAACATCGCGTCGCGCACTTCGAGGCAATAGCTGTAAGCATTAATGTTATCGTTGGATGGAAGTGTCTGGTAGTTATAGGAATTGGGCATAGGTCCACCTTCTTACCTCTCGCTTGCCTGGATGTACACCGTGCCGTTGCCGGTGAATTGCAATTGATAGCTTTCGCCGGACGTCTGGCCGACAAAGGTTTTCCAACTGACGTCGGTCTTGATGCTCGACGTCAGTTGTCCGCGATGGCCAATGTAGGCATCCGGATCAACAAACACCGGATTGGATGGGTTGACATCAATTCCGATCATATCTCCGTCAGACAGGACCGCCAGTTCACCGTGGCCTTCGAGCGTCGTGGTAAATAATCCCTGACCGGTCACCGCACCACGAACCAGCCCCGACATTCCACCCTGGTTGCCCATAAATTCGGTCCCGGCCCGTAACCGTGAGTCATAGGCCAGAATACTTTCGCTCTCAGCATAAAACCGTTCGCCGTTGAGCTTAAGGAGCGTCACGTGTTTGCCAAGGTAGGCATAAAAGACCTCGCCTGAGCCCCGCGATACCATCAGTTGCAGGTTTTCATTGGTCACCACCCGCATCGCGGCCTGGCCAAAGCCAGCGCCACCGCTCGATTTAGCAAAGGTCACGTTTCCTTTGTATGCGATCATGGCCCCGCGCTTGGTAAACACTTCTTCGTTGTTGAGTCTGACACACAACAGTTTGCTGTTAATCATTTCAAAGGTCGGCATGCGCTTATCTCCTTACCGGTCAAACGAATGTAGAATTAAGAATTAAGAAATTAAGAATTGAGGAATTAAGCGATGATGTTGTATTCATTCTTCATTCTTCATTCTTCATTCTTCATTCCTTCTATTTCAGTTCGCTGGGTTGAATGTAGACCAGGCCCTGGCCGCTGAACTTGAGTTGATAACTTTCACCTGAAGTCTGGCCGATCATGGTGCGCCAGTTGACATCAAAGTGAAATTCCTGCTGGATGTTGCCCTGATAGGCGATAAACGCATCCGGATCAACAAATAACGGCATCTGCGGCGAGACTTCGAGGCAAATTAAATTGCCATCGGACATCACCACTACATTGCCGTGGCCTTCGACGGTTGTGGTAAACAGGCCCTGGCCCGAAGCCATCCCACGCAGCCCCGCAAACGCGGTACTGGTGCGCACGCTGACGTCATAGACCAGCAAACTTTTGCTTTCAATAAACAATTTGCCACCCTGGAGCGGAATCACCGTCAATTCGCGGGCTTCGTGCGCATAGTACACTTTGCCCGATCCAGTGGTGGTCATTACGTTTAAGCCTTCGTTGGAGACAGTTCGGCGCAGCGCTCCGAAAAACCCTTCTCCGCCTAATATCTGTTTCTCAAATTTCATTTGCCCCTCATAGGCGACCATGGCGCCAGCCAGTGCCAGCACTTTTTCATTCATGAGGGTGACTTCAAGTAATCGTGAATTCTTTAAATGATAATTCGGCATGATGTGAACTCCCGAAAATATCTGTCCACACAGGTCTGTCCAAAACCAAAAGCAATTTGGGTTTGTCCGAAGATCAAGCCGTGATTTTTGGAGAACAAAACATGTGCAGATTCAGAGTGTGTGAAAAGCGGGACGCATTCTCTCTGAAAACCTCTCAAATGCCAAGTGAAGAAAATTTCCTCTTCGGTTCGCGGTTTCCTGCCGAATACCTTGAAGCACCAATCAGGTATCCGTACTGTTTCACTACACTGAATTCAGGAGATCTTATATGCCTCTGACTTTAACAATGGACGAAGCTTGCAACCGACTTTCTGACTTGCCAGAACAATTTGCCCAATCTCCCGAAATGGGTACTCTTGCCATTACCCAACACGGCAAACCCGTTTTAGCCGTCATGTCATGGGAACTCTATGAGTCTTTGATTGAAACAATGGAAATTCTGAGCGATCCTGAATTGATGGCGAATATTCGCCAGGGCATTCGCGAAATCGAAGAAGGAAAAGGAATTCCTTTCGAGCAAGTCAAACAGGAACTTGGACTGTGATCTACAAAATAGAATTTACTGAATCGGCTGGTGCAACGGCTCATCCGACCTGGTTTACTGGAAAGCGAGCCCTCCACTGAAAACGCCTCTTTGATATTTACCTTCCGGTCTGGCTGGCGCGGCACAACAAACTTATTTTCACGATTCTTTTCCTGGGCGGTACCGCCTTCACATTTTCCCGCTGGATTGGCTGGCTATAGCGTTCCGTTCAATTCGAACCCCAATGCCACACTCATTCTTCACAATTCTCAAAACGGGTCTCATTTATTTTCTGCTCGTCTTTGGCGTCGGGTTTATCCTGGGGCCGATTCGGATTCTGTGGCTGGTGCCGAGACTGGGCGAACGCTACGCCGAATTGATCGAAATGCCGTTTATGCTGGCGGCAATTATTCTCGTTGCGCGATGGATGATCCGTCGGTTTCGGATTCCGACAGACACGAGTGTTCGATTGGGAATGGGCTTGCTGGCGGTAAGTTTGTTGATTTCAGTCGAATTTACAATGGTGCTCAGGCTCCGGGGGCTGACGCTGGAGCAATACTTCCAAAGCCGTGACCCAATTTCAGGCACCGTGTATTACCTGATGCTCGTGGTTTTTGCGCTCATGCCGTGGATGCTCCGTCGGTGGGAACATAAACCTGGAAGTCAAAATTGATTACCAGGTTGATGCTTCGTTTGGCGAAGGTATTCAACCTATGCTCACCATTGGTCTACAGAAAATAAAAATGAGGAGGTACTTATGATTTCTCAAAAGCCGAATCCCGAGAGTATACCGGCACACATGTGGCGGGAGGGGAAATATGTTGGAACTGGTTGCGAGTTTTGAAAATTGATCTAAACCTTTGTTTTGTATATGTTAGAAGATATGAGAACTCGAGTCTCAACATACCAAAACAAAGGAGTAGATCGATGGACGTATCATCGCATAACCCCCAACCGACGCC